>JBHEOV010000040.1:0-4810 GCA_046260625.1 Halanaerobium sp.
GAGTTAAGCGATAACCACTGAAGACAATTACCAATGCACAGGCTGCAAAACCCAGCAGAGCCTTATTTAAAGTATGATTCGGATTCGGATCTTCTTCTTTGACGGGATCATCCGGGTCAAGTGGATTCTTTTTATCATAACGATAGATCATTCTCACAGTAATAATGTAGGTAACTAACAATAATATACTGTCTACTCCCACTCCAAAAATACTCAAATTAAAATTCATAAAATGGGATAAGATAAGGCTGAAAACTACCAATGCTGAAAGTAAGACGCCTACCAAACCGGAGAGAATGTGACTGTAGTTAACTCGAAGTAATAATGGTCCTTTACCCTGAAGTAGATCGGCAAAGGCTAAAATAACAAGATTAAAAGTGTTGCTGCCAAAAGCATTACCAACTGCAATGTCTGGAGCTCCGACAAGAGCAGAACTGATACTGGTTACCAGCTCCGGCAGAGAAGTTGCCATCGCAATTAAAATCCCTCCAATAAAAGCCTGACCTAAACCACTTTTATCAGCGATTATATCGCCAAAACGGGATAAATAAGTACCTGAAATAATGATAAAAAATGCCATTAAAATAAATTCAAACCAGAGCTGTGTCAATTAAATTCACCTCATCTTTAAAAACGGATACTGGTAAAATACCTCTTTTTAAAATATTTCAATTAATTATATAGAAATATTTTACAAGTACCCGGTACTCAAATAAAAAAGAGGAGAAATCCCGTCAGGGAGCCTCCCCTTAATATTTTTAGCTAATCTAAACTTACCAGGACTGACCATCACTACCTAAAATCTTAATCTTTTCTTTAACTTTTTCAGTAATTGCATCTCTACCAGGTCCACAGTACTTACGTGGATCATATAATTCTGGCTTTTGTTCATATATTTCCTTTATTTTAGCAGTAAATGCCTGCTGGAATGCAGTATTAACATTAACTTTGTTAACACCATACTTAACACCTGTTCTTAAATCTTCTGCAGAAATACCAGAAGCTCCATGTAAAACTACAGGCATATCAATTAACTGCTTAATTTTATCCAGTCTTTCGAAATCTAATTCTGGCTCACCGACATAAACACCATGAGCAGTACCAATTGCAATTGCAAGAGCATCGACTCCAGTAGCTTCTACAAATTCTTTAGCCTGATCAGGATCGGTATACATTGCATCTTTTTCTTCAACTGTGTGGTCATCTTCTGTACCACCAATTGTACCTAATTCAGCTTCAACAGTTACTCCAACACTGTGAGCTGCTTCTACAACTTTTTTAGTTAAAGCTATGTTCTCTTCAAAAGGCATTTTAGAAGCATCAATCATTACAGAAGAAAATCCTGCTCTGATACACTGCATAATACTTTCAAAGCTGCTTCCATGATCAAGGTGTAAAGCAACTGGAATATCGATATCTTTTGTAGCTGCTTCTACCATCTGCATTACATAATCCATGCCGATGTATTTAATAGCACCCTCACTTGCCTGTAAAATCAAAGGTGAATCAAGTTCTTCAGCACCTCTAATGATTCCCTGTAGGAACTCCATATTGTTAATATTAAAGCCACCTACACCATATGTTTTTTCGTGTGCATCCTGTAAAATGTCTGCCATTGGAACTAAGTTCATAATTTATTTCCTCCTTATTGAATATTAATTCAGGGTCTTTTAAAAATTATTAGGTTTTCCCTGAATAAAATGCAGCTGCACTTTATTAAGCCGCCTCAGATTAATTAAATCATCTTTATTGACAGCAGCTATATTTAAGTGCGCACCACAGTTGTTACAAATTAGTTGAATTTTATCAGAAAATAATTCAATATTTATATTATCACTGCCGCATTCACAGCTTAAAGCTCCATCTGCAGCAATGTCATGGATCAAATCAAGCGACTGCAGCATAATATTTGGGTTTTTAAAATCATCGAAACCTAATTCGGCTGCCATTAAATCTAGATCCTGTTTTTCCTTTTTTATTTCTTCATTGACCAGAGCCGGGGCTCCAAAAAATCCCGGGTTAAGACCTGTTTCCCTGCAGGAAAGTGGAAGAAGTTTATTTGAATGCCAGAATTTCTGGGATCTAACTGTAATTTTATGTGCCTTATCACAGTGTAAACAGAAATAGTTAATCTGTATTTGAGAATTTGTTTTTCTCTTGAGCGCAGCTTTTTCCGCTCCACAGCTGCAGCTCAGCTGTTTTAATTCTCCTACTGGAAGTTCAAAAATATTTATTTTTTCCTTTTCCAGACGACCACAGGCAGGACAACTTAAAGC
This sequence comes from Halanaerobium sp., assembly GCA_046260625.1. Classification (GTDB taxonomy): domain Bacteria; phylum Bacillota; class Halanaerobiia; order Halanaerobiales; family Halanaerobiaceae; genus Halanaerobium. The sequence continues at coordinate 2,277 of JBHEOV010000040.1, forward strand.
AATTGTTGTTGAAAGATTGATTAGCATTATTTATCCCGGCCTGTAAACTTGAGGCCAGGTCTTCACCTCCTTAACCTAATTATTCTTCATTAATCCGAAAAATCCTTTTTTAAATCTCAAAATTAGGTTAAGTTATTCGACAATTTTAATTATCTTCTTTAACAATCCTTTTCATTTCTCTGATTCGAACTCGATGCTCTTCAGTTTTAAAACACTCAGCAAAGGCTTCACTTTCATACTCATAACCTGCTTTTGCAGCATCTGAATATTTTTTATTAACAGCTCTTTTGATTAGCTTTACCGACTGTGTAGAGCGGTCAGTGATCTTCAGAGCCAGCTCTTTAGCTTCCGAAAGCAGACTGCGGGGAGTAACAACTCTATTGATCAGTCCCAGCTCATAGGCTAAAGCAGCATCAATAATATCTCCAGTATATAATAATTCTTTAGCTTCTGCCTCACCAATCAGGCGCGGCAGGCGCTGAGTTCCTCCAAAAGCAGGGATAATACCCAGCTTGACCTCAGGCTGCCCAAAGCGAGAACGAGTTGAAGCCAGGCGGATATCACAGGCCAGGGTGATTTCCATTCCACCACCTAAAGCATAGCCATCAATAGCAGCAATAAAAACTGGAGAACTATTTTCAATTAAATCACAAAGCTGCTGACCTTTTTGTGATAGCTCTTTTGCCTGATCAAAATTTAATTTTTCTAAGTAATCAATATCTCCCCCAACTGAAAAAGCTCTATTACCCTCCGCAGTCAAAATAACTGCTGCCGCTTCATCAGCTGCAAAAAGATCTTCTAGAGTCTGATAAAGCTGATCCAGCAGTTCTTCATTGTAGGCATTTAAAACCTGCGGCCGATTGATAATAACAGTTGCAACTGGGGAATCAAAGTCACACTTAATAAAATCCCCTGCCATATTTTTTCCCCCTTATTTTTTGTTATTCTTTTTCCTGATATTCCATTACTGCTTTGATAAAGCTGACAAATAAAGGATGTGCTCGATTAGGACGAGATTTAAATTCAGGGTGGAACTGCACACCTACAAACCAGGGATGGTCAGGAACTTCTACTATCTCTACCAGTCTCTCATCCGGTGATAATCCACTTAAAACCATTCCGGCAGCTTCAATCTGTTCTCGATAGTGATTATTAAACTCGTAGCGGTGGCGGTGACGCTCATAGATAACCTCTTCCTGATAAGCATCACGGCTGATACTTTCCGGCTTCAATTTGCAGGGATAAAGCCCTAGACGCATGGTACCACCCATATCTTCTACATCATGCTGATCAGGCATCAGAGCAATTACCGGCTCTTTTTTATCCTCATCAAATTCGCTGCTGTTAGCATCTTTAAGCTGCAGCTCATTACGGGAATACTCGATTACTGCACACTGCATTCCGAGACAGATTCCGAAATAGGGAACCTTATTTTTACGGGCATATTCCACAGCGTTGACCTTACCCTCAATACCGCGGTCTCCAAAACCTCCGGGGACCAAAATACCGTCTAGTTCCTGCAGTCTTTTTTCAGCAGCACTCATACTTTCTAATTCCTCTGCATAAACATAATCTATTTCAACTTCACAATTATTCTCAATTCCTGCATGGGTAAATGATTCAGCAATACTTATATAAGCATCGGGAAGTTCAACATATTTACCGACAATTCCGATCTTAACCTGATGGTCGCGATTTTTAATCTTATCAACCATCGCAATCCAATCTTTGAGGTCAGCTTCTCCCACCCTATTTTCTAATTTCAACTTTTTAATCACATTTTCAGCCAGACCTTCATCTTCCAGCATCAAAGGTACTTCATAAATATGCTCGGCATCAACCAGCTGAATAACATCCTCTTTTTCTACATTTCCAAAAAGCGAAATTTTATCCTTAACTTCCTGTGTCAGCTCATACTCGGAACGACAGACTATGATATCAGGCTGAATCCCGATCCCACGCATTTCCTTAACACTGTGCTGAGTTGGTTTGGTTTTTAGTTCTCCTGCAGCTTTTAAATAAGGAATTAAAGTACAGTGCAGATACAGAATATTATCCCTGCCCAGATCGTTTTTTAGCTGTCTAATTGCTTCTAAGAAAGGCAGACTCTCAATATCACCAACTGTACCTCCAATTTCAGTCAGAACTACATCGGCATTGGTCTCACGAGCAACTCTGGTTACTCGATCCTTAATCTCATCTGTAATATGAGGAATCACCTGGACTGTTGCTCCCAGATAATCTCCCCGGCGCTCTTTTTGAATCACCGAGCCGTAAATTTTACCGGTGGTTACATTATTGCTCTGACTTAAATTAGTATCAATAAAACGCTCATAATGGCCTAAATCCAGATCTGTTTCGGCACCATCATCAGTCACAAAAACCTCACCGTGCTGATAGGGGCTCATTGTTCCTGGATCATAATTAATATAAGGATCGAATTTCTGAATGCTGATCTTAAGACCTCTGCTTTTCAGCAGACGGCCCAGGGAAGCTGCTGTTATCCCTTTACCAAGAGCAGAAACCACTCCTCC
>JBHEOV010000040.1:4820-10718 GCA_046260625.1 Halanaerobium sp.
CATCTTCATCAGTTCAATTTCATCTACATGTCTTAAAAGATCAAGCTTCTCGTCATCTGCCTCAAGCTCAGAATTATCTATAATACTGTGAATTCTGGCATGGGCATACTGCACATAATAAACCGGATTATTGCTGGATTCCTCTTTGGCCAGTTCCAGGTCAAAATCAAGGTGACTATCAGTGCTGCGCATTACATAATAATAACGGGCTGCATCTTTACCAACTTCCTGATTAACTTCGTTCATAGTCACAAAACTTCCTGCTCTTTTAGACATCTGCATTTTTTCGCCGTTGCGGAGTAAACTAACCATCTGTACCACAATTACTTCCATGGTATCATGAGCATAACCAAAGGCTTCAATTACAGCCTTCATCCGCGGAATATAACCGTGATGGTCAGCTCCCCAGACATTGATCAATTTATCAAAACCGCGCTCCAGTTTATCTAAATGATAGGCCATATCTGCAGCCATATAGGTCGGCAAACCATCTGATTTAATAATTACTCGATCTTTATCATCACCAAAATCAGTTGATTTAAACCAGAGTGCACCCTCTTTTTCATAAATATAACCTTTATCCTGCAGGAGATCAATCGCCTGCTCTATTTTTTTAGGATGCAGAGTTCGCTCACTGAACCAGCTGTCAAATTTAATTCCAAATGCTGCCAGGTCCTGCTCAATATTTTTAAGCATCTCCTGATAGGCGTATTCGCGACAGATTTCAAGTCTTGCTGACTCTTCTTTTTCCATCAGCTCAGCCCCGTACTCATCATATAAATCCTGAGCAATTTCTACTACATAATCACCGGCATAAACATCATCCGGCATTTCGATCTCTTCACCCAGCAGTTCTCTATATCTTAAATCAGTGGACTGACCAAGAATATCCATCTGATTTCCAGCATCATTGATATAATATTCTCTTTCTACATCAAAACCAGCAGCTTCCATAACCGAAGCTGTCACATCTCCTACTACTGCTCCCCGGCTGTGGCCGACATGCAGTGGTCCGGTTGGATTGGCAGAAACAAACTCTATCTGTACACTCTTCCCCTTACCGAAGTCAATTTTACCATAATCTTCAGCTCTTTTTGTTATGATCTTTAAATTGTTCCAGAGCCAGGCTTTTTTAAGTTTAAAATTAATAAAACCCGGACCGGCAATACTGACCTCATCCACAATTTCACTCTCAAAATTGTCAACAATAATCTCTGCAATCTGGCGGGGATTCATCCCGGCCTGTCCGGCTAAAACCATTGCCAGGTTAGTAGCATAATCACCATGATCCTTTTCCCGCGGTACCTCAATTGAAACCTCAGGCACCTTTTCTAAGTCTAAATCTCCATCATAAATAGCTTTTTTAACACTTTCGACCAGAAAGCTGATCAGCTCAGCTTCCACAGCGGACTGTAAATTTTTCTGCAAAACAATAAACCTCCTATAAATTTTCCTTTAATATTTTATACTTTATTTTCAAATGGTGTTCAGCGTTTAACTCTCCACCTAAAAAGACCTGATAATTAATCCTGATCAGACCCGCATTGTCACTGATATCCATTTCCAATCTTTTAGTTTTAACTGCTATCTTGATTTCACCATAGGCAGTCTTAAAATAACCTTCCTGTTTTTTACCACAGATAAAATCCTGCTTCATAGCTGCAGGTTCCTGACGCAAAAGCAGAACTCTTTCCCGCTCCGGGTCAATCTTAACAACAGTCTGAGCTCCATCTATACCTTCAGCATCATCTTTATATTTTAAGTATAACTTATCATTTTTAATATAAAATTCGCCCTGATAATTATTATTTAGCTCCTGTTTTTCCTGATCATCAATTATTTGCTGTATATTTTCTAATTTAATAGAAACATTTTTACTCATACTTTATTAATTCACTCCAAAATTTTATAATTTGAAAAAACCACAGCCCAAATTTTAACTGCGGTTTTTAAATTCTATATTTTAATATTTTTTCCAAATTCTACTGCTGACTGGTGGTCCTTAATTGCCTTAAAATTCTTAACTATACAGCCCTGTGCTTCGAGAGCTGACATTACTTTCTTTAAAGCTTTATTCGTTGCAAAAAAGCGAGGTTTAACATATGCAACAGCATCTTTCCCGACAGTTCTCTTTGACTCTGAAAGAAATTTATTTAAAGACTGATCAATTTCACCTCTAAAAATCCCCTTTGTTGGACTACCTGCTAAAATTTGATCATAGGGATAAAATGAAACACCATTACCTATATCTTTAGTATTTTTTATATCAACCCTGAAACCCTGAGATTCTGCCCCTTCTTTAATACCCTCTGCTATTTCTTTAAGATCTGCATCAGGTGTATGTATTATCAATAAACGCTGCACTTATAACCCTCCTTTTTTAATCAATCTTAATTTTATCATAAAACTTTGTACTTTTACAGGGTTATTTGCAAGAAAATATAAAAATCCCCTCTTCTTATCCTGAAATAAAAAGAGAGGATTTAAAATTTAAGCAAAATTTTATTATTTTAGACCTAATTTGCCGGCGAGTTTATCTTTGGGCATATAACCTACTAATTTATCTACTACCTTACCATCTTCCATAACTAACATTGTTGGAATACTCATAATTCCATATCTGGAAGCTGTAGTTTGATTTTCATCAACATTTAATTTGGCAACTTTAATCTGATCACTGTATTCTCCTGCAATATCTTCTACTACAGGGGCTACCATTCTACATGGTCCACACCACTCTGCCCAGAAATCAACTAAAACTTTTTTGTCAGCACTTAAAACTTCATTCTCAAAGTTCCCATCTGTTACTTTTATCGGTTTACTCATTATTAGATTTCCTCCTGTTTATTAAATTATTTATTTATACTAAATACAAAAAATGTTTTTTGCACCTGATACAAGTCAATTAAAATACAAAGTTTTTATTTTAGCTGGCTGCTAATGCTAAATCCTGGATTTTCTTTAAGATAGTTTTAGCTGGAACAGCCCCAACCTGCTCATCTGCACCGGAGTTAATAACTGTTTTTGGTACTCCTGATACATCATAGCTTGCTGATAGTTCTTCAAATTCCATTGCTTCTACCATTTCTCCTCTAATTTTAGGGTTAAGCATTGCCATCTGATGAGCAACTCTTACCGCCCGAGGACAATAAGGACAGGTTGGTGTAATAAATACCTGCAGCAGCACCTCAGAATCAATTGCCTGCACTTCTTTTTTGATATCTGCAGCTAAATCAATTCTTTGATGGTCAGACATATCTAAAATATCTTCAATTAGAGAAGTGAACTCATAACCTGATGGGATTCCATAAAAATGAACTCCACTATCCTGGCCATCATTATTCAAGAAAATAATTGCCGGAGCTCTGTCAACTCCAAACTCTTCTGCTTTTTCACTGCCCAGTAAATATTTTTCAAAATTTACTCTCTCATCTAAGTCAGTTACTTCTGTTAAGATTTCTTCTGTGTCTCCACAGTACTGGCAGTCCTCTTCTTTAGAAAAGAAAAGTAGATTAACCTCATCTTTTAAATGCTTGCTGAATAGTTCTTTAATTTTGTTTTTTTCTTCCTGATCAATTTTTGCCATTGTAGATCACTCCCTGGGTATTATTAATTTTTAACTTTAATTTTATTCTTCAACTTAAAATACATCTTTAAACAACATTTCAACTTACAACATTTATTATATACGATATAAAATTAATTAAAGTTAAGCAATTAACATTTGACTAAAATAAATTTCAAATACAGGCGCAAATTTTCTCAAGCCACTCCTGTATTTTGGGCTAATAAAGCTCAATTTATTTTTCTAAGAATACATTATAAGCTAAATAGGAATGATAAACATCTGCCTTGCTGACAACTTCATAGGGTGAGTGCATGGAAAGTACTGCCGGACCACAGTCAACTACATCCATATTATAATTGGCCAGGAATTGAGCAATAGTTCCGCCGCCACCTTCATCGATTTTTCCGAGCTCTGCTGTCTGCCAGATCACACCGGCATTATTAAAGAGACCTCTGATTTCTCCCATAAATTCAGCGCTGGCCTCAGAAGCTCCAGCCTTACCGCGGGCACCTGTGTATTTAGAAATAACAATCCCCTTACCAAGATAAGCTGAATTATGTTTGGCATAGACTTCAGCAAAATCAGGATCATAGGCTGCATTTACATCTGCTGAAAGCACCTTAGAGTTCTGCATTACTTTTCGTACCAGCAGTTCGCTGTACTCATTATAATAAAGGTCAACCAGATTTGCCACCTGATCTTCAAAGAAATGGGACTGCATACCTGTAGATCCCATACTTCCTACTTCCTCACGGTCCATCAGTAAAATTACAGAAGTATAATCCGGATCTTTAACATCCAAAATCGCTTCTAAAGCTGTATAACTGCAGACACGGTCATCATGTCCATAACCGGCAAGCAAACCCCTGTCAAAGCCAGCATCTCTGGTCTTAAAGGCAGGAACAACCTGCAGATCAGCACTGATAAAATCTTCTTCTTTAAAGTCATATTCTTCTTTCAGATGATTTAAAACAGCCTCTTTAATTTTTTCTTTGGCATCTTCATCAGCAACCGGAATACTGCCGACAACTACATTTAACTGCTCACCACTGATTCCCTCACTCATTGACTTTTTCATCTGTTTCTTGCCAAGATGAGGCAGTACATCACTGATAAAGAAAACTGGATCCTCATCTTTTTCGCCAATACTAATATTTATTTGAGTCCCATCATCTTTAACAACCACTCCGTGCAGAGCCAGCGGCATAGTGACCCACTGATATTTTTTAACTCCACCATAATAGTGAGTCTTAAACATTGCCATCTCACCATCTTCGTAAAGTGGATTTGGTTTTAAATCAAGTCTGGGTGAATCAATGTGACTGCCGACGATTTTTAAACCTTCTTTTAAATCTTTTTCGCCAATAACAGCTGCCATTAAAGCGCGAGAGCGGTTTTCTACATAAACCTTATCTCCTTTTTTTAGACTTTCATACTGCTTAATATTTTTAAAACCTGCTGCTTCCAGTTCAGCAATAGCTGCAGAAGCAAATTCTCTTTCGGTTTTATTTTCAGTTAAAAATTTTGCATAGTTTTCGTTAAAGGCAAAAACTTCTTTTCTTTCTTCTTCGCCCATTTCTGTCCAGGCATTTTTCGCCTGATAGATATTCTCATTCTTTTTTTCTTCACTCATCTATAGTGCCTCCTTATATTTTATTCTTTCTTATTATAACAGCTGAGAACTCCAATTGTAAGTAAACTTTTAACAATAATTAAACAAAATTCTTTTAGAAAGTAGTTCAACTTTCTTTATTCAACTCAAAAGCAAATTCTGAACCTTGCTCTAAATTTTTCTGGTAAACTCTACCTCCGTGCAGTTCTACAATATCTTTGACTATTGCCAGGCCGAGGCCGCTGCCCCGTTTTTGACTCTGAAAATCCTTTTTATTAATCTTATAAAATCTTTCCCAAATATTTTTTCTTTCGCTTTCCGGTACTCCCGGACCCTGATCCTGTACTGCAAACTTAACTTTAGAATCAGACTCAGTTAAAATAATTTTTATTTCTCCCTCTGCCGGCGAATACTTGACTGCATTATCCAGCAGATTGATTATTACTCGCTTAATTTTATCAGCATCAACTTTAACTTCAATCTGCTCTTCTAACTGATAAAGAAAATCCTGTTCAACCTGATTCACACTTTTATAATCCTGAAGCATATTCTGAAGATAGGCCGAAAAATTAATTTTTTTCAGATTTAGAATATCAGATTTTAATTCAGAAATACTCAAAATATTATTAACCATTGTTTCCAGGCGGTTACTTTCTTCAATAATCATATTTAAATATTTTTCCTTTGCCTTCTTGCGGCTGACTGCACCATCATAAAC
>JBHEOV010000040.1:10728-16380 GCA_046260625.1 Halanaerobium sp.
ATTCCGGAGAGAATATAGTTTAGTTTATTTTTTTCCTCTTTCAAGTTACTCATATTCTGAGCCAGAGTTTTTGACATTTGATTGATGCTCTGGGACAGATTTTTTAACTCACTTGTGTTATCAGCATCATTTATTTCTATAAAATTACCCCGGCTTATTTCTTCAGCAGTTTTACTTATATTTTTGAGGGGATTAGAAATACTTCTCGCCCAAAAATAAGCAAGCAGCAGGGCCGGCACTGCAGAAAAAAGGATCAAATAAAACATTATTTTTTGTATCTGAGCTATAGTTGAATTTATTCCCTGAACAGATGTGAAAAATAAAAGTCCATATTTTTCAGCTCCCACTTCCATTGAAGCAGCATTTAAAAGCATCGGCCGCTCAAATTGATCAGATTCAACCCGGCTGGAAAGCATCTTGTTGTCAAAGATCTGCTGATAACCTTCAAAGCCAACTCGCTCATCTGTCCGACTGGGATAACTATAAATAATATTAGCATCCTGATCTGTTAACCAGATCTGCCCCCGATTCTGGCGGGCAGTCAGGCTCAATATTTCGTTAATTTTTTCTCCATTTCCAGCCATTAAAGGTTCTTCTAAATCATTTTTCAGCTGATTCAAATTATATAAAACCTCATTCTCCCGCAGGTTATAGAGAAAATCTTCTAAATAGTAGATTACTATCAGGCCAAAAATTACAATTATAATCAGTGCCAGAATAATAAATCTAAAAAATAATTTACTAAAGAGGCTGTTAGTTTTCCAGTTTTTCAGCTTCAAATTTATAACCTACCCCCCAGACAGTTTCCACTGCTTCAGCAGCTTCGCCCAACTTTTTGCGCAGAGATTTAATATGAGTATCTACAGTCCTGACATCTCCAAAATAATCATAACCCCAGACTGCTTTTAATAAGTTTTCACGGCGAAAAACTTTTTTTGGGTTCTGAGCCAGATGCCAGATTAGGGAAAATTCTTTGGGAGTAAGTTCAATATTCTCACCCTGATATTTAAGATAATGCTCTTCCTTATTGATTAATAACTCTCCAAACTTAAGCAGTTTAGAATCTTCTGTTCCCTGCTGATATCTTCTTAAAACTGCTTTGATTCGTGCCACAACCTCTCTCGGGCTAAAAGGCTTAGTAATATAATCATCTGCCCCCAGCTCCAGTCCTGTAATTTTATCAGTTGCTTCATCCTTGGCACTCAAAAAAATAATCGGCAGCTCAAAATCAGGTCTGATCCGCTGACAGAACTCCCAGCCGTTCTCATCAGGCAGCATAATATCCAGAATCAAAATATCAACATCATGTGAGTTTAAAAGTTGATATCCTTTCTCAGTATCTTCGGCTGCCAGAACACTAAAGCCTTCAAATTTAAGATAATCTTCTAAAATTTCTCTAATATGTGGGTCATCATCAACAATCAAAACCTGTTTGTCACTCATTTTTCCACATCCTTAAATTTTAATATTAAATCGGATATAAATAATTAATTAATTTGACCAGACCGGCAGTAACCGAAAGTGAAAAATATTTTAGTCTGCAATATAATTATAACATAAAGAAAAAAGCCCTGCTTTTTAAGGCAGGACCCTGATCTATATAATCTTTATCTAAGAGAGATTAATTAAATATTTTTTTCTATCTCAGCATCTTCTCTTAAATCTTCTAAATACTGATTAATTGCCTGACTCTGCTTCTGCTGTTTAAGCATCTGTTCTAACTGTGGTTTTAAGTCGTCAAAAGAAGTATCTTCCTGACCGCTCTGAGCAAATGCATCTTTATTTTCTTCATAGGCTTCCTGCATTTCTTCTTCGCTGACTTCAATATTTTCCAGAACCTCTTCTTCAATTAATTTATTAATTTTAATCTGTGGATTGTTAGAAAATTCTTCTTTATAAGCAGCTTCATCCTCATAACCCTGCTGTTCCAGAACAGATAAGAATTGTTCTTCATCCATCTGATTCTGCTCTAAAATCTGTTCTTTCTGCTGTTCGTAAATCTCATCTTTTTCTGCCTGAGTTAAAGTAATATCAGATTCTTCTGCTGCCTGTTCTAATAATACATTATCAATTAAACCATCTAATTTAGCCTTCTGCAGTTCCTCAAGTACAGTATTTCCTGCTTCAGAACTTGATAAAAGCTGTGCCAGCTGCTGATCAACCTGACTTACCTGCTGCAGGATTTGATCAACATTTGCCTGCTGTGCCAGCTGCTGAGAAGTAATTTCGTCTCCATTAACAGTTGCTACAACTTCATTTTCTCCCTGACTTAAAGATGTATCTGCAGGCTGCTCACCATCAAGCTCCATATCCTGCTGAGCCATTACAGCTGTCGGTACCATCAGAACAGTTATCAATAAAAGTGAAATTAAAATTTTCTTCATTAAATATACGCACTCCCCTTAAATTACTTTTAGCCTAACTATAACTTCATTTTTAGTTAAGCAAAATCTTTTTAAATCATCTAAATAATAGTATAAATAAAAAATGTGATGAAAATGTGAGAAAAAGATTAAATTATTATAAAATTTAGTTTAGCTCCTGTTTTAAAATAAACTCTGGAAAATAATCCGGGCCCCAATTTGGAGCCCGAAGTAAGTACAATTTATATTCTACTATTAGGAGGATTAAATGTTCTTTTCTATCTCAGCATCTTCTCTTAGTTCACTTAAATATTCATTTACCAGTTCATTTCTTTTCTGCTGAGTTAACATCTGCTCTAACTGAGGTTTAAGATCCTCAAATGAAACATCTTCTTCACCCTGAGCAAAAGCATCTTTATTTTCTTCGTAAGCTTCTTCTAACTCATCTTCACTCACTTCAATCCCATTTGTTACTTCTTCTTCGATCAGTTTATTTACTTTAATTTGAGGATTATTTAAAAATTCGTTTTTATATGCCTCTTCGTTTTCAAATCCCTGCTGTTCTAAGGCTGCTTGAAACTGTTCTTCGTCCATCTGATTCTGTTCTAAAATCGCTGCTTTCTGTTCTTCATAAATTTCTTCTTTTTCCTGCTGACCGAGTTCTATTCCTTCTTTTTCAGCCTGCTGCTCTAATAAAACATTATCTATAATAGAATCAAGCTGTTTTTTCTGATATTCTTCTAAAACATTGTTTCCTGCTTCCGAATTAGTCATAATCTGAACCAGCTGCTGATCAACCTGGTTTAACTGCTGTAATAGCTGATTGATATTTGCCTGCTGATTTAAATCCTCCTGGGTGATTTCTTCATCATTTACTTCGGCTACTACCTGATTGCTATTCACATTTTCTTCTAATGAAGGATCAGCCGGTTCTTCTCCTTCAATTTCCATCTCCTGTGCCATAACTGTCGCCGGAACCATCAGTACTGTAATTAACAAAATTGAAACGAGAACTTTTTTCATTTCTAAAACACTCCTTTAAAAATTTTTTAATTTTGCTTTGATTATTTTTTGACCATTTCTCATTTCTCAATTAACAGTATAAGTAAGGAATGTGTTAAAAATGTGAGAAAAAGTTTAAAGAAATATATTAATTAGATTAAAACTTTCTTAACTGCTCTAAATAGCTCTCATAATTGCGCTTGATTTCGGTCATGCTGTCTCCACCGAACTTTTCGGCAGTACTTTGAGCCAGGACAGAAGCTGTAACTGCTTCTCCGACTATACTGGCCGCTGGAACAGCACAAACATCTGAGCGCTCTTTGGCAGCAGTTGTTTCTTTTTTAGAAATCAGATCAGCAGAATGCAGAGCCTGAGCCAGAGTTGGTATCGGCTTCATAGCCAGGCGGATAATTAATTCTTCCCCATTAGTCATCCCACCTTCGATTCCACCTGCCTGATTTGAATTGCGGTAAAAACCCTGATTGAGATTATAAAAAATCTCATCATGAGCCTTAGAACCTGGAAGTCCAGCACCTTTAAAACCGGAGCCAATTTCTACTCCTTTGATAGCCTGGATTCCCATCAGCTGAGCTGCCAGCTTGCTTTCCAGCTTTAAATCCCAGTGAACATGGCTGCCCAGTCCAACTGGAAGTCCGCTAACTACAATCTCAAAAACACCGCCGACTGAATCTCCATTGGCCCGCCAGGAATCAATTAAATCTTTCATAGCTTCAGTTTTACTGCTGTTACCACAGCGGAGTGGAGTTTCGTCTAAATCGGCAAAATATTTTTTGATAGCTTCTTCATTTTTAAATCTTTCTGGATCCTTGGCCTTTAAATCTGTCCAGGTCTCACTTTTTAGATTGCCAATCTGCACCACGTGGCTGTAGACATTAATCTCAAACTCTGCTAAAAACTGTCTGGCCACTGCTCCAACTGCAGTTCTGGCTGCAGTTTCTCTGGCACTTGCTCTCTCCAGCACATTGCGCAGATCACGGTGATTGTATTTTAAAGCTCCCGGCAGATCAGCATGACCGGGACGAGGATTGGTCAGAGCCTCGACCTCATCTCCTCTTTCTTTCGCCGGGGCCATCACCTCAAGCCAGTTCTGCCAGTCTTTATTTTCAATTGTCATACTTAAGGGTGTACCCAGAGTTTCCTGGTGGCGCAGACCTGAATTGATAATTACCTGATCACTCTCGATTTTCATCCGCCCACCACGGCCGTAACCCTGCTGTCTTCTAAATAACTGTTCATTTATCTTTTCAACTTCTACTTTAAGTCCGGCCGGAAGACTTTTAATTACTGCTGTCAGCCGAGGACCGTGAGATTCTCCAGCTGTTAGATATTCGAACATTAAAATTCCTCCTTATTTATAGGCGATTTTCTTTTCTCTGGACTTAAATGATTTAAGAGAAGTCATAATCGCATTTAATTCTTCCATCAGCAGTCTAAAGTTATCCGGTTTTAAAGACTGTGGTCCATCAGATAAAGCATTTTCTGGATGAGGATGAACCTCAACCATAATTCCATCTGCTCCAACTGCCGCAGCTGCTCTAGCAACAGGAATCACAAGTTCCCAGCGGCCTGTACCATGACTTGGGTCTGCAATTACAGGCAGGTGACTTAACTGCTGCACTAAAGGAATTGAACTTAAATCCATAGTATTTCTGGTTTCTTCACCAAAAGTGCGGACTCCTCTTTCACATAAAATTACATTGTGGTTGCCTTCATTCATTACATATTCAGCAGCCAGCAGCCATTCTTTTATTGTCGCCGACATCCCTCTTTTAAGCATTACCGGTTTATCCAGTTTACCGATTGCTTTTAAGAGAGCATAATTTTGCATGTTGCGGGCTCCAATCTGAATAATATCAGTATATTTACAGACAACATCAATATGCTCGATATCCATTAATTCTGTAATTACTTTGAGTCCGGTTTCTTCTCTGGCCTTAGCTAAAAGCTTAAGTCCTTTCTCACCCAGCCCCTGAAAAGAATAGGGTGAAGTTCTCGGTTTAAAAGCACCACCACGTAAAATTTTGGCTCCTGCTTCTTTAACCACTCGAGCTGTCTCCAGCATCTGTTCTTCATTTTCTACAGAACAGGGACCGGCCATTATTGTCAGCTCATCACCACCAACTTTAACTCCATCGCCGAGATCAATCACCGTCTTATCCTGTTTGAAATTCCAGCTTGTCAGTTTATAGGGAACAGAAATGACTACAACTTTCTCCACACAGCCCATAACCTGCAGCTTTTCTTTTAAATTAACTTTCTTCTCAGG
>JBHEOV010000041.1:0-15886 GCA_046260625.1 Halanaerobium sp.
GAGTAGTAGAAATAAGCTAATAACTAATGGGCCGGGGCAACCCGGTCATTTTTTTGAGATTATAAGAATATAAGAAAAGGTGATATAATGGATATTAAGATGATTGTTTTTGATTTGGATGGAACTTTACTGGATATTGAACATCAGCTGCAGGAAAAAACTATTGAGGCAGTTAAAATGATAAGAGATAGAGGGATTAGAACTTTAGTTGCAACTGGAAGAATGTACTGTTCTGCTAAGCCTCATACTGATAAACTGGGGATTGTGGATCCTGTCATAACCTATAATGGGGCTTTAGTCGTAAATCCTAAAAATCAGCAGCAAATTTTTCATGAACCAATTCCTTTTAAAATTGCTAAAAAAATTACAAAAATGGTGGTCAAAAATAACTATCATCTGCAGTTATACATTGATGATAAGTTATATGTAGCAGAAGAAAATAAATTTACTGATCGTTATGAAGATATTTCAGGTATCAAGGCAAATTCAGTAGGCAGATTAGATGAATTTTTAACTACTGAGCCAACTAAGATGTTGATCATTGAGGAAGATGAAGACAAACAGCTTGAAATTAATAATTTTTTATTAGAAAATTATAATGATGACATCGAACTCTCTTCTTCCTATCCTTCCTTTATAGAGATTACTAAAAAGGGGATGTCTAAAGCAGTACCAGTTAAAAATTTAGCAGCAGAATTTAAAATCAAACAGGAAGAAGTTATGGCTTTTGGAGATGGACTAAACGATTTAAAAATGATTGAATGGGCAGGTAAGGGAATTGCCATGCAAAATGCTCATCCAGAGCTGCAGGAACATGCTGATGATACAGCCCCGGATCATAATGAGCTCGGTATTGCCAGATATTTAAAACAACACTTTAAATTAGATCTTGATTTGAATAATTAGAAATAACTAAGAATAGCTTTCAGAATTATGCATTTTTAAGCTATTTATGTTATAATCAAAGATAGAAATTCATTTTAATAATTGTTTTGTGCTGGAGGGGTTTATTTGGAAATTTTTTCAATTCTAAAATCTACATTCAAAGATTTTTATGAAGATTTATTCAAACTGGTGCTGCTCAGTGTAGCCTGGTTTGTTATTAGTTCTGTTTTATTGTTTGCTGTTTTTATTGGGCTGACAAGTGGCTGGTATCTAATTCTTTTATTACCAGTTATTTTTATGGGGCCAGTATTTTTAACATCACTTTATGGTGCCAATGAAATTTTAGAAGAGGGAAGAGTTGCTTTTAAGTCGCTTTTTGTTTATTTTAAGAATAATTTTTGGCGTGGTTTTTTAGTCTTTTTAGCTTCAGTTATTTTATATGTGATATTTATAGTTGATCTGCGTTTCTTTTTATTAAAAGGTCAGGAAAATATCTGGCTTTTAGCTTTTGCTTTTTTATTTGCCTATTTATTGGTTTATTTTTCAATTTATCAGGCTTATTTATGGGGCTTACTGATTGTTCAGGGAGATAAATCACTTAAAGATATTTTAAAAAATGCAGTTATTTTAAGCCTGGACAATATTATATTTTCACTGCTCTGGTTTCTGGCTATTTTCTTATTAACTGTAATTTTATTTGTGATTGGAATTGGTCTACCGGCTGGATTTATAGGAATTGTTGGTCTGCTGATTATTCTGGGGACCAAAGAAATGCTGACAAAATATTAAAAGATAATATATAGAAGCTTATTTGAAAGGGGAATATTAATGAAAGAGTATTATTTAGGACTTGATATTGGTGGAACAAAAATTTTAACAGGTCTTGCTGATATGAAAGGGAATATTATTACCAGATCTCGCCGTGAGACTGAAGCTGAGCTGGGTGAAGATAAGATAATAGAAAATATGCTGGCGACTATCGATGATGTATTAAAAAAAGGTGGAGTTACTGCAGATGAGGTTAAAACTCTGGGGATTGCAAGTCCGGGACCTCTAGATCCCAAAAAAGGAATTATAATCGAAAATGCTAATTTATCCTGGAAAAATGTACCACTGGTAGAGAAAATCGAATCAGCTCTGGGGATTAAAACTATTCTAAAAAATGATGCCAATGCTGCTGCCTTAGGAGAAAAGTGGTTTGGCTCTGGTAAAAATGTTGACAATATGGTTTACATAACTATTTCTACCGGTATTGGTGGTGGTGCAATTATTAATAAAGAATTATTTGCAGGGGTTAATGATAATGCCTGTGAAATTGGACATACTGTAATTGATCCTGATGGTCCTCTCTGTGGCTGTGGAAATCATGGCTGTCTGGAAGCTTTTGCGGCAGGAACTTCCATTGCCAAAAGAGCCCGAGAAGCTGCAGCAGCAGGAAAGAGTAAAAAAATGCTGGAACTGGCAGATAATATTATAGAAGATATAGATGCAGTTATCTGTGCTCAGGCTGCTTATCAGGGTGATCAGGCTGCAAAAGATATTTTCAAAAATGCTGGTTATCACCTCGGTATTGGTCTGGCTAATGTTGTTAATACTTTTAATACAGAGATGATAGTTCTCGGTGGAGGAGTAATGAAGGCTTCTGATCTCTTTTTAGATGAGGCAATTAAAACAATGGAAGATATTGCTTTATCTGGTCCCTTAGAAATCGTAACGGTTAAAGAAGCTGAACTCGGTTCTGATATTGGTCTGGTTGGAGCTATTGCAGTAGCAATGGAAGACAGGTTAGTTAAAGATGATTGATGAAGATAAAGTTTTGGTGCTGGATATTTTTAATCGCTTTGATCTTGAAATTCAGGCTGGCCGCTCCGGTATCAAAAGAGAGGTTAAAGTAAGTGATATCAAAAGACCGGGGATTGAATTAGCTGGTTTCTGGAAGCACTTTGCACCTGAGCGTGTTAACTTAATCGGTAGAACAGAACTTTCTTTTCTGAGCGGTCTTGATGATCAGATTTTAAAAGATAGAATTGATGAATATGTAAATTATAATCCGGTTTGTATTATAGTCGCCAGAGGAGAAGAAATTCCTGATTATTTACTTGCTCGAGCAAATCAAAAGGGAATTCCAGTTCTTTCAACAAAAATTTCTACCACCAGATTCAGCAGTATGCTTTTAAATTATCTGGAGGAAAAACTGGCTCCGGTTAAAGTTATTCATGGAGTACTGGTTGATATTTATGGAATCGGTGTTCTGATCAGAGGTCAGAGTGGAATCGGAAAAAGTGAGACAGCTATCGAGCTTGTCAAAAGGGGCCACCGGCTGGTTGCTGATGATATAATTGAGATTAAAAAAGTAGGTGAGCTGCGTTTGAGTGGTTCAGCTCCCAATAACTCGCGCTATTTTTTAGAGATGCGGGGTATAGGTATCATAAATGTCAAAACATTATTTGGAGCAGGAGCAGTAAAACATGATTCTCCAATAAATCTAACCATTAAATTAGAAAAGTGGAAAGAAGGAGAAGATTATGAAAGACTTGGTATTGACAGCCGCAAAACAGAGATTATGGAGTTAGAAATTGATGAAATAGTAATTCCTGTTAAACCGGGTCGAAATCTTGCTTTAGTTTTAGAAGTTGCAGCTATGAATTACAGAATGAAAACTATGGGCTATAATGCAGCAGTTGATTTTACAGAAAATATAATGAAACGCTAGAGAATGTGCTGATAGTAGAGGTGTGAAAATGGCTTTCAAAAAAATAAATAAGAAAAGACAAAAATTAATAATATTATTTTTGATCTGTCTTTTTATCTTACCGGCAGCAGCTCTTAATGCAGAAAATCATAAAGTGATTTTTAATCATCTTGATGGAATTGGCGATGATTATGGTCCTGGGAATTATTATTATCCTCAGAATCAAATATTTCAAAACAAAGGTAATTTATTTGATCTGAAGACGATGACAATTTTTGAATCGGAAAGCGAATATAAATTTCGCTTTTCTTTTTCAGAGTTGACTGATCCCTGGGGCGCAAAATTTGGTTTTTCCTTACCTTTATTAGAAATTTATATTGATAACCAGCCAGCTGGCAGTAATCAGCTTTTTCACAGTGGAGCCAATGTTAGTTTTAAAGAGGACTTCAGCTGGAATAAATTTATTAAAATAAGCGGCTGGTGGGTTAAACTATATACTCCGGACAGTCAGCAGGAAAATATCTTAGATATGGATGAGTTATCTCTTAATGATCCGAATTCAAATGGAAATGTCAATTTAATTAAAGAGGTAAATGATCTTTATCTGGAGTTGCCTAAAACTGAGGTTGATTCACTTAAAAATAGTAAAATTATTGTTCTGGTTGGAAGTTTTGATCCTTTTGGTTATGATCATTTTCGCTCCCTATCAAAAACAAAAAGCTACTGGCAGCTTTATGCCGAAAATGATATTCCAAACTCAACTTCACCTCGGGTTCTTGATATATTAGTTCCTGGAGGCAGCAGTCAAAAAGAAATACTGAGTGGTGAATTACCAGAACTGCCATATTTAGAGGTTGCTCCGGATCCGGCTGCTAAAGAACCGACCCTTGTAGATTATTTAAGGCCGGTAAATGAAATATCAATTTTGATACTTTTAACTTACATAATTTTTCTGATACTTGTAATCTATAAATTTAAATATAATGATAAAGCTTAAATTTTGATGAGGTGAGATAATGACAGTGGAGCCAATGAAATATGCCCGGAAAATTTTAAAAAAAGTATCCAGAAGTTTTGCTCTGACAATTCCCATGCTGGATGAGGAAATAAAAGATGAGGTTCTTTTAGCCTATCTTCAGGATAGAATTTTAGATAATTTCGAGGATGAAATACATCCTCCCAAGCTAAAACTGCAGCAGGAACTGATGAATCGGGTCAGCAGAATATTTTCTACAGAAGATTATGATCGCAGCTCTGATTTTGCAATTATTAAAGAAAAGAGCAGCCTGATCGAAAAAGATTCACTGCAGGAGTTAACTGAAAATATTGATTTAATCTACAGGAGTTATCAGAGTTTTGAGCCAAAAATTCAGGAGATCTCCCACAAATGGCTTGAAGAGATGAATCAGGGGATGCAGAAATATTTAGCTAAGGAAGTGAAAACTTTTGCAGAACTGGATGAATACTGTTATTATGTTGCCGGTACAGTAGGAGGCTTTCTAACTGAAACAATAATTTATAAATTTGAGATTGAAAAGGAAAAGCAGAAGATCTTAATGGATAATTTTAATCAGGCTGGTTTGTTTTTGCAGAAGGTAAATTTAATCAGAGATATTAGAGAAGATTTAGAGAGTAGAGATAAGCATTTTTGGCCTTTAGAAGATCTAGGAGTTAGTGAGGCTGAACTTGCTGGTCCAGAATACGAGGAGCAGGCACTTAATGCTTTGGAGCAAATGCTTAATAATTTAAAATCTCACATTCCTGCCTTGAAAAAGTATTATCAGGCTCTACCGGATGAGCTTAAAGGCTATAAGAAATTTTTTGCAGTTAATAATGCTCTGGGACTGGCCACTATGGTTGAGCTTAAAGACAATCCAGATGTATTTTACGGCAGTAAACCGGTCAAAACTTCTAAATTGACTTTTTTAAATATTATGCGGGCTCCGGAGAAATATTTTTTAGAACATAGTTAAATTTTTAAAGACTTAAAGTTTAGTTCTACATTTTAGGGAGGAGAATAACTTTATATGGATTTTTTACTTATTACCGGAATGTCAGGAGCAGGAAAATCTCTGGCCTTAAATTATTTTGAAGATAGAGGTTATTTTTGTGTTGATAATTTACCGCCTGCATTAATTTCAAAATTTGCAGAATTATGTCTGCAGTCAAATTTAGATAAAATTGCTCTGGTTAGTGATATCAGGGGACGAGAATTTTTTAATGAGCTGTTTGAGGAACTGGCAAATATAGAAAAAATGAATTTAAATTATAATATACTCTTTCTTGAAGCATCAGATGATGTTCTAATTAGAAGATATAAGGAGACTAGAAGGCGTCATCCTCTGGATGAAGAAGGAAGAATACTGGATGCTATTGAGAGAGAAAGAAAACTTTTAGAAGAGCTGCGGGGAAGAGCAACTAAAATAATTGATACTGGAGAATTGAAGATAGCAGAGCTGCAAGAAGAACTTAATCAATTATTTCTGGCTGAAGAGGATAAAAATTTGCTGCATCTTAGTTTGATTTCCTTTGGTTTTAAGTATGGAACCCCAAGAGACGCTGATTTAGTAATGGATGTCCGCTTTTTACCAAATCCTCATTATGTAGATTTTTTAAGAGAAAAAACGGGTAATGATCAGGAAGTGCAGGATTATGTTTTAAAATGGCCTTTAACTGAGAAGTTTTATGGTAAATTTTTTGATCTAATTGATTTTTTGCTGCCTGAATACAAAAAAGAGGGTAAAAGTCATTTATCGATTGCAATTGGTTGTACTGGTGGTAAGCACCGTTCGGTTACTACAGTTAATAAACTGGCAGAGTTTTTGAAAGATAAAGAGTTTAATATTAATATCGAACATCGAGATATTGAAAAATAGAGGAAGTGTAATTATGAATCTCCCAAAGTGGTTTTTTCCGGGTTTAGGTGTTAAGCGTTGGTTTTTAGTTATCATCTTGGGATTTATTTTAATAAGTATTGGGATTACACCATTATTTGGTTTTGACTTAAGTATTTATGTAATCAATCAACTGCTGCTGATGCTAAATAATTTATTTGGTCAGCGGGCCAATCTTGTGCTGAAAATAACTTCATTATTTATGATTCTGGCTGGGATTTCTTTAACCTATTATTCACTATTAAAGATCAGGTCAGAATTTAATACTCATATTACACCAAATGGAGAAATACTTAATTTATTATACGAAAAGAGACGATCTAATAAAGGACCGGAAATAGTTGCCTTTGGTGGAGGAACCGGACTCTCAAATCTTCTGCGGGGATTAAAAAAGAACAGTGATAATCTGACAGCAGTCGTCACAGTTGCAGATGACGGCGGCAGCTCTGGTAGATTAAGAGATGAGATGGGGATTTTACCCCCGGGAGATATCCGCAACTGTCTGGTAGCACTTGCTGATCGTGAGCCCTTAATGGAAAAATTATTTCAGCACCGCTTTGAATCTGAAGGAGGACTGGAGGGGCACAGTTTCGGTAATCTATATATTGCAGCAATGACTGAAGTTCTCGGTGATTTTGAGGAAGCAGTTCGAGCTTCCAGTAAAGTTCTGGCAATCAGAGGTAAGGTTTTACCGGCGACTAATGAAGATATAAAACTTGGTGCTGTTTATCATGATCAGGAAGAAAGAATGGGAGAATCAGCCATTCCAGTTCATGATAAAGAGATCAATAAAGTCTTTTTATATCCTGAAAATGCCAGTACCACTCCTGAGGTAAAGGATTCAATCCAAAATGCAGATGTGATTATAATTGGTCCGGGCAGTCTTTATACCAGCATCTTACCTAATCTACTTGTCAAAGGTATCGGAGCAGAAATTAAAAAGACTAAGGCACTAAAATTATATATTTGTAATGTGATGACTCAGCCCGGTGAAACGGATAATTATACTGCAGCCGATCATGCTCAGGCGATAATTGATCACTGCGGCAGCGGGCTTTTTGACTATATTGTGGTCAATAACCAGCAGGGAACTCCAGAACTGCGGCAGAAATATGCAGCCGAAGGAGCTTACCCGGTTCAAATAGATCATCAGCGTTTAAAAAATCTTGGGCTTAAAATAATTGAAGCAGATCTCTTAAAAAAAGACAGTTATCTGCGTCATGATCCAGAAGCACTGGCTGAACTGATTTATCGAATGAATAAAAAGTATAATTAAAGTGACTAATAGATTTGAAATAGAAGTCTGTTTTTTAACAATTACTATAGATGCTAAAGGTGATAAAAATGTCTTTTACGGATCAGGTTAAAGAAGAATTAACACATAAAGATAAGTATGATTATCAGGAACAGCTGGCTGAACTGTCAGCATTAATCAGAATAGACGGCTCAATTCAGATTGCTAATAAGCATCTAGCAGTTAAGGTAACATTATATCACGGGAATCTGGCCCGTAGAATTTATTCCTTAATCAAAGAACGATTTGGTTTCAGCATTGAAATTAGAGTTAGACAGGACAGGAGATTTAATTTAAGCCACAGCTATGACATTATTGTAACTCCACAGCCCGGAGTCAGAGAATTTTTATTGGAGCTGGGGTTTTTAACACCGGAGAACAATCTGGTTTTTCACATTAAAAAAGACTATTTGGATTCTCGCAAATTAGCTCAGGCATATCTGCGCGGTTTATTTTTAGGTGGAGGTTCAGTTAATCGGCCCCAGAGTGAATATCACTTAGAATTTCGCTGTGAGCGGGAGAGTGTGGCTGAGGATTTAAAGATATTACTGGGTAAATTTGACTTAAAAGCTCATCAAACTGAACATAAAGGTTATTATGTTATTTATTTTAAAAGTTATGCTGAGGTAGTTAAAGTTTTAAATATTATCGGAGCTCATCAGGCGATGCTTAAAATGGAAAATGATCACATTGTTAAAGAACTTAAGAATAATGTTAACCGCCGGGTTAATTTTGAAACTGCAAATTTAGAAAAATCTGTTTCAGCAGCGATGGATCAGCTGGAATATATAGATATTATAGAAAGAAAGGAAGGGCTGGAGTCTTTAAGTCCCGGACTGAAGGAGATGGCTGAGCTAAGAAGAGGAAATCCATACGCCTCTTTAAAAGAGTTGGGAGAAATTATTGATCTCAGCAAATCAGGTGTAAATCACCGTTTGCGCCGAATTAAGAAAATTGCTCAAAATTTAACTTGATATTATCTCAGAAGATGATATACTATAAATAGAGGTAAAAAAAAGAATATAAAACTTGCTGCTGATTTAATTATCAGCTTTGTTTTTGGCTGTATCGGGACAATTTTGTTCCATTTGGACAAAAACGTTCCAGCTCGGAGGTTAAACATGAATAAACTGTTTAAAATTCAGCAAAAAATTGTACCGGAAATTGTAGAGACAGCCCAACAAAGATATAACATTTTACGTGGTATCTATTATAATCAGCCTATTGGGAGAAGGGCTCTGGCCAGAATACTTGGTCTCAGCGAAAGAACCATCCGTAATGACCTTGAGTTTTTTGAAAAAAACTCTCTCATAACTATTACCCCGGCCGGTACTCAGATAACTAGAATCGGAGAGGAATTTCTGCTAGAATTAGATGAGTACATTAAAGAACTGAGAGATATCAGTTCTTTAGAAAATAGATTAGAAAAAATACTGGGTATAGAAAAAGTAAAACTGGTAAATGGAGCAGTTCCAGACGGTGATTTAAAAGCAGAAATTGGCCGCATGGCTTCTCAGCTTTTACAGCAGGAGATAAAAAATGGTGATATACTTGCTGTTACAGGAGGAACAACTTTAGCTCAGGTTGCTTCTGAGATGAGCTACATTACTGAATCCAGGGATATAACTGTAGTCCCAGGTAGAGGTGGATTGGGTGAAGATGTTGAGATCCAGGCAAATACAATAGCCGCAAAGATTGCCAAAAAATTGGGTGGGAGTTACTACCTACTGCACATACCGGACAATATAGCTGAAGAAAATATTTATCATATAACAAAAGAACCAACAATCAAAAAAACTTTAGAAATTTTAAAAAAGGCTAACATTTTAATTCACGGAGTAGGAACTGTCGAAGATATGGCAGGCCGCCGCGGGATGAATAAAAAAGAAATCAAAGATCTCCTCAATGCAGGAGCAGTCGGAGAAGCCTTTGGTTTTTATTTCAATGCTCGGGGTGAAATAATCTACTCGACTACAAGTGTTGGCTTAAATCTGGAAGACCTGCAGACAATTAATAAAGTAATTGTTGTTGCAGGAGGAGAAAATAAAGCAGAAGCTATCATTTCTGCAGTTTCTTCTAAATACCAGGATATTTTAATTACTGATGAAATTACAGCCCGAAAAATTATCTCTTTAAAAGGGGGTGAGGCCGAAGACAGGCTGGCAAATTAAAATCAGCAGGTATAGTAACTTTTAAGCTTTTTAAGTCTTTGTTTAGTAAATTAATTAGTAAATGATTCATCATATTATAAGGAGGAATTTAATAATGAAAAGAGTAGCAATTAATGGATTTGGACGTATTGGTAGAGGTTATTTAAGACTGGTAGAAGAAAGAGATGTAGATATTGAAATTGTAGCTATTAATGACTTAGTAAATGTAGAAAATTTAGCTTATTTACTTAAGTATGATTCTGTACACGGTCGTTTTGATGGTACTGTAGAAACTAAAGGTGATGATACATTAGTAGTTAATGGTAGAGATATTAAAGTAACTGCAATTAAGGATCCAGCAGATCTTCCCTGGGCTGAAAACAATGTAGATCTAGTTATAGAATCAACAGGTGTATTCCGCCATAAAGAACAGGTAATGAAACATATTGAAGCTGGAGCTAAAAAAGCAATTTTAACAGTTCCTGCTAAAGATGAAATTGATAATACTATTGTACTTGGTGTTAATGATGACGACCTTAGCGATGATGACTTAATTGTTTCTAATGCTTCCTGTACTACAAACTGCTTAGGGCCACTGGCTAAAGCATTAAACGATGAGTTTGGAATCGAAAAAGGTCTGATTACTACTGTACACGGTTATACAACAAGTCAGGCTATCTTAGATATGCCAGCTGCTAAAACAAGAAGAGGTAGAACAGCTGCTGAAAATATTATTCCAACTACTACAGGTGCTGCTATTGCAACAACTAAAGTACTGCCTGAATTAGAAGGTAAAATCGATGGTATGGCTATTCGGGTACCAGTACCTAATGGCTCCTGTGTTGACGGAGTATTTACTTTAGAACAAGATGTAACTGTAGAAGAAGTAAATGCAATGTTTAAAGAAAAAGCAGAAGGCGAAATGAAGGGTATCTTAGGCTACACTGAAGATGAATTAGTATCCAGAGATATTATGGGTCAGTTCGAATCTTCTAAAATTGATGCTCAGTCTACTAAAGTTATTGCTGGAAATATGGTAAAAATTATTTCCTGGTATGATAATGAATTAAGTTTCACCAATCGTGTTATTGATTTAACACTAATGATGTAATTAATATCAAAAATTATTTCAGGGTCGGGCTTTAAGCCTGCCCCTGAAATTTTAATCTAAATAAATTTTTTTGCTTAATTTTTATAAACAATTTTTAAAACTGTCAGATCAAATTAGTAATTGCTAATTAACAACGGAGGTATAAAAAATGAAAAAAACACTTAAAGATATGGACTTTAAAGGAAAGAAAGTTCTAGTTAGAGTTGATTTTAATGTTCCTCTTAAAGACGGTGTAGTTGGAGATAAAACAAGAATCAAAGCCGCTCTACCAACAATTGAATATTTAATTAAAGAAGAAGCAAAAGTTATGCTTATTTCTCACCTCGGACGTCCGGGTGGAGAGCCTAAAGATGACTTAAAAATGGATCCAGTTGCTAAAGCACTGGCTAATTTATTAAATAAAGAAGTTAAAAAAGCTGATGACTGTATCGGCAAAGAAGTTAAAAAAGCTGCTGACAGCTTAGAAAATGGAGAGGTTCTGTTATTAGAAAACAGCCGTTTCCATGCTGGTGAAAAAGCAAATGATCCAGAATTCGCAAAAGAATTAGCTTCACTTGCTGATTTATATGTAAATGATGCTTTTGGTGCTGCTCATAGAGCTCATGCAACAACAGTTGGAGTTACAGAGTACTTACCGGCTGCTGCAGGTTTTCTAATGCAGAGAGAATTAAATGCCTTAGGTGAAGTAATGGAAAACCCCGAAAGTCCTTTTGTGGCAATTATGGGTGGAGCCAAAGTTTCTGATAAAATAGATGTAATTAAAAATTTAGTTAATAAAGTAGATAAATTAATCGTTGCCGGTGGAATTGCAAATACTTTCTTGCTGGCTAAAGGTTATGAAGTTGGAGATTCTTTAGTAGAGGCTGACAAAGTTGATTTAGCTAAAGAATTAATGGAAGAAGCTGAAGCAAAAGGAGTAGAAATCGTACTGCCTGTTGATGTTGTAATTGCTGATGACTTCTCCAATGATGCAAATTCCAAAACTGTATCAGTTAAAGAAGTTCCTGCAGGCTGGCAGATTTTAGACTGTGGTGGACCAGAGAGTATGAAGATTTATAAAGAAATTATCAAAACTGCTAAAACAGTTATCTGGAATGGACCACTGGGAGTATTTGAAATGGAGAAATTTGCTCACGGTACTGTTGAATTAGCAAAAGCTTTAGCAGAATCTGATGCACATTCAGTAATCGGTGGTGGAGATTCCGCTGCTGCAATTAATCAGGCTGGTGTTGCTGATAAGATGAGCCATATTTCTACTGGTGGTGGAGCTTCCCTGATGTTCTTTGAAGGTAAAGAACTTCCTGGTGTAGCTGCAATTGACGATGTTGAGTAATTTAATCAAGTCGAATAATTTAAATAAATAGGAATCAGTTATAAAGAAAATGATCAAGATTAATTATTTTAAAAAATTATAAACAGAACTTTGCATTTGGGCAGAGTTTGAGGAGGAATATTAATGCGTAAACCATTTATTTGTGGAAATTGGAAAATGAATAAAAATGTTGAAGAAGCTGAATCAATGATTACAGCTCTAAAAGATAAAGTTGAAGGCGTAGATAATGTAGAAATGGGTATCTGTCCTACAGCTCTCTGTTTAACAACAGTTAAAGAAGCTGCTCAGGGTAGTGTTCTTGTGACAGGTGCTGAAAATATTTACTGGAAAGATTCCGGAGCTTATACTGGAGAAATTTCAGCTAAGATGCTCGCTGACAGCAATATTGAATATACTATTGTTGGTCACTCCGAAAGAAGAGAAATTTTTGGAGAAAGCGATTATGAAGTAAATAAAAAAGTTCTTTCTGCACTGGAGCATGGTGTGAAGGCAATTGTCTGTGTTGGAGAAACTTTAGAAGAAAGAAAAGCTGATCAAATTGAAGCTAAAGTTAACTTCCAGGTTGATTCTGCTCTGGCAGGATTAAGTGAGGATGAAGTTGCAGATGTAGTAATTGCTTATGAACCAATCTGGGCAATTGGTACAGGAGAAACTGCTTCGGCTGAAGAAGCTAACCGGGTAATTGGAATTATTAGAGATAATATCAGAAAAGAATATCCTGAAGCTGCTGATAAGATTGGAATTCAATATGGTGGTAGTGTTAAACCTCATAATGTAGAGGAAATTATGGCTCAGGATGAGATTGATGGTGCTTTAGTTGGTGGAGCCAGCTTAGAAGCAGAATCTTTCTCTGAGATTATCTTAAAAACTGCCGAAATCTATAAGTAAATAAGTAAGTCTATAAGGAGGATTATTATGGCAAGACCTAAACCACTGGCCCTGATTATTGCAGATGGGCTGGGAATTAACGAAAATGCAGAAGGGAATGCTGTCTATCAGGCAGATACTCCTTTTTTAGATAAATTAAATAAAGAGTATCCACATTCAATTTTAAAACCATCCGGAGAGGCTGTTGGCCTGCCGGACGGTCAGATGGGTAACTCTGAGGTTGGACACTTAAATATTGGTGCCGGCCGCATAGTATATCAGGATTTTACAAGAATTAATAAAGCTATAGCAGATGATAAACTATTAGATAATAAAGCACTCAAAAAAGCTGTAATGCACGCTAAAGATAATGATGGTGCTCTGCATTTAATTGGGCTTTTATCTGATGGTGGTGTGCACAGCCACATCAAACATCTCTTTGGTTTGATTGAGATGGCTGATAAAGCCGGTTTAGAAAAAGTATATATCCATCCAATTTTGGATGGTCGAGATACCCCACCATCCAGCGGAACTGGTTATTTAAAAGAACTGCAGGATGAGCTGGATAAAGTTGGAACCGGTAAAATTGCAACTGTCAGCGGTCGTTATTACACAATGGATCGTGATACCCGCTGGGAGAGGACTAAAAAAGCCTATGATATGTTAGTCTTAGGTGAAGGAAATAAAACAGAAGATGCAGTTGAAGCTGTAGAAGCTTCATATGAGGAAGATGTGGAAGATGAGTTTGTTATCCCAACAGTAATCACCGAAGATGGTGAAGCTGTAGGACCAATGAATGATCATGATTCTGTAATCTTCTTTAACTTCAGAGCTGATAGAGCTCGTCAGATCACTCAGGCTCTAACTATTGATGGTTTTGACGATTTTGAGAGAGAACCAGAACATCCAGAAGATCTATACTATGTTACAATGACAGAGTACGATGAAGAATTCGATTTACCTGTTGCCTTTGAGCCAGTTGAAATCGAAGATGGACTGGGAGATGTTTTAGAACGTGAAGGTTTAAAACAGCTCAGAATCGCTGAAACAGAAAAATACGCTCATGTTACTTTCTTCTTTAATGGTGGTGTTGAAGAACCAAATGCTGGTGAAGATCGGATTTTGATTCCTTCACCCCAGGTTGCAACCTATGAGATGCAGCCGGAAATGAGTGCTTATGAGGTAACAGATGAGCTCTTAGAGAAAATTGAAGCAGAAGAGTATGATGTAATTATTCTAAACTATGCTAATATAGATATGGTTGGACATACTGGATTTATGGATGCAGCTATTAAAGCAGTAGAAACTGTAGATGACTGCCTCTCTAAAATAGTTCCGGCTATTTTAGAAAAAGGCGGCCAGGCTTTAATTACAGCTGACCATGGTAATGGAGAAAAAATGAAAGAAGATGATGGTTCTCCCTTTACAGCTCATACTTCAAATATTGTTCCCCTCTATTATGTAGGTGGACCTAAAAATAAAGGTATAGCTTCCGGTAAACTGGCTGATTTAGCACCAACAATGTTAGAAATTCTGGGAATTGAAAAACCAGAAAAAATGACAGGAGAATCACTAATTATTGATAATGAGTAGATCTGTTCAAATACACTTTAAATAGTTTCATTAAAAAGTTTTATTGTAAAATTATAAGGAGGTCAATTAATAATGTTGAACACAACAATTGTAGATGTTTATGCAAGAGAAATTTTAGATTCACGCGGTAATCCAACTGTAGAGGTAGAAGTAGTATTAGAAGATGGTGTAATGGGTAGAGCTGCTGTTCCTTCTGGAGCTTCAACTGGTGAGTACGAAGCTGTAGAATTAAGAGATGGTGGAGACCGCTATATGGGTAAAGGTGTTTTAGATGCGATTGAAAATATTAATGAAGTAATTGCACCTGAACTAATCGGTTTTGATGTCAGAGAACAGATTGACATTGATAATCTGATGCGCGAATTAGATGGTACTGATAACAAAGGTAAATTAGGAGCCAATGCTATCTTAGGTGTATCAATGGCAGTTGCTAAAGCAGCAGCAGAAGCTACAGGTACTTTCCTATATAACTATATTGGCGGCATGAATGCTAAAACTCTTCCAGTTCCAATGATGAACATTTTAAATGGTGGAGAACATGCTGACAACAATGTAGACCTACAGGAATTTATGATTATGCCTGTTGGTGCAGTTAGCTTCCGCGAAGCTCTACAGATGGGTGCAGAAGTTTATCATAACTTAAAGAAAGTACTGCAGGATAAAGAGTTAGGTACCGGTGTTGGTGATGAAGGTGGATTCGCACCTGACTTAGGTTCCAACGAAGAAGCTCTACAGGTAATTGTAGAAGCTATTGAACTTGCAGGTTATGAAGCTGGCGAAGATTTCTATCTTGCTATTGATGCAGCAGCATCTGAGATCTATAAAGATGGTAAATATGATCTAGCCGGTGAAGGTGTCAAGAAGACTTCTGAAGAAATGGTAGATTTCTACGCAGAGTTAATTGATAAGTATCCAATTATTTCACTTGAAGATGGTCTGGACGAAGATGACTGGGAAGGTTGGGCTCAGTTAACTGAACGTTTAGGTGACCGTCTACAGATTGTTGGAGATGACCTCTTTGTTACTAATGTAGAAAGATTAAGCAGAGGTATTGAAGAAAAGAGTGC
>JBHEOV010000042.1:0-15801 GCA_046260625.1 Halanaerobium sp.
CAACAATAATAGCCGGCCAGCCTAAAAGAATATTTACCCAGGCCAAATTGAGCACTGCATCACTAAAAAATAAATTAAGCTGAATGCTGAGCCGCAGAGCAAAATAAATTGCCCATAAAATTGTGACCTCTCTGTAGGCAGGTTTAACATCTTTACGCCAGAACCATTCTAAAGGCCAACCGCGGCTTAAATGACTTGCCCAGCCTGCAAGAGGTTTACCAATAATTAAGGTGATCACTGAAGCCAGCAGAAAAAGAGTAGAAGAGGTTAGAGCTGGAATAAAATAGCTGCTGGCATTATTGCTCAAATAGGCAAGAGAAGAGGCAAAAATAACTCCAATTAAACCAGCCAGAGCATATTTCCAGTTTTCTTTTTTAATGATTCTTTTACTAAAAATAATCAAAGCTGTAGTTACTGCTAGAAATACTGCAGTCTGAAGTCCAAAAAAAGAATTGCTGCCTGCATAGACTAATGGTGGCAGAATTGCATCAAAGGTTTTATTTAAAAAGATCGAGCTTAGTTCTTCCATAATTTCTTCTTTAAGATCTGACATTTTAATCACCTCTCGAATTTATTTTTTAAATCAGTTATTTCCAATAATTTATAATAATTTTAAATTCCAACAAATATTGTTCTTTTATTTATTATATCGAATTATAAGATTTTTAGCAAAAGTTAAAGGGAAAATGAGAAAATTATTGAATTAATAATTAGAGGCTAATCAATAATAAGAAAAAAATGAAAAAAGAATTTAATTATGAGGTTAATTAAATATAATTACTTGCGGGAAGTGGTTAAAGTTAAAAAAATAAAATTTAGATTTTACGGCTATTTAAATGATTTTATTAAATTAGCTAAAACTAATAATCTTGAAATTGATGTTGGCCCCTATTATATCCACTACTATAAAGGGAGACAAACTGTTAAAGATAGAATAGAATCTTTAGGAATTCCTCATCCGGAAATTGCAATGATTTTAAAAAACGGAGAAGCTGTTAATTTTTCCTATCTGGTTCAGCCTGATGACTTTTTTTCAGTCTATCCTTATTTATATAACTTTAAACTCCCTGCAGCAAAGCTGCTGCTGCCTGAATTTCCAGCTAAACCTAGATTTATCTTAGATGTACATCTGGGCAGACTGGCCCGTTATTTAAGGCGCTTTGGTTTTGATACTGCTTATAGAAATGATTATCAGGATCGAGAGATTGTTGATCAGGCAGTAGCCGAAAAACGGATTATTTTAAGCAGGGATCTTGGACTTTTGAGGCGGAAAAGAGTTAAATGGGCCAAATTTATCTGGAATGATGATCCTAAAAAACAACTGCAGGAAGTTTTTGAGCGTTATCAGCTGGCAGAATCTTATGAGGGAGAAAGCCGCTGTGTTAACTGCAACAGTGAATTAGAAAAAATTGCTAAAGAAGAAATAATAGAGAGGCTAGAACCTAAAACAAAAAAATACTTTGATGATTTTAGATACTGCAGCAGCTGTGATAAAATTTACTGGCGCGGTTCCCATTATCAAAGGACCGAAAAACTGCTGGATAAGCTGCTGCACTAATATTTTTAAAGATCAAAGACCTCTTAGTTTATTTTAAAAAGCAAGCAAATACAATTGATCAAAAATAAAATTAAAAATTAAGTGTTTTTATGTTATAATAAAATTTAAAGAATAAAAAGTGCAGACTAAAGACAGGGAGGTGGCTTAAATGGCTGAATATGTAATTGGTGATATTCACGGAGAAATAGATGAGTTGAAGACAATTATTTATAAAATTAATTATAAGCCGACTGAAGATAAATTGATCTTTGTCGGAGATTATATTGATCGAGGAGCTGATTCCTATCAGGTCTATAAATACATTAGAGATTTAGATAATGGTAAGAATATTTTCTTAAGAGGAAATCACGAAGAAATGATGATTGATGCAGTTTTGAATGAAGCTAAAATTGATCTCTGGTATCATAATGGAGGTCAGGCAACAGAAGCAAGTTTCCCCAATCATTCAGTGCTTCAGGAAGCTGCCAGATTTTTTGATTCACTTCCCTATTATCATAGCACTTCAGATTATATATTTGTCCATGCAGGAATTAATCCAGCTAAAAGTCTGGCAGAACAGACTGAACATGATCTGATCTGGATCAGACAGCCCTTTTTGGGAGCCAAAGCAAAAGATTTTAAAGAAGAGAGAACAGTGGTTGCCGGCCATACTCCAGTGGCAGAGGTTAAGTCTAAGGATAATAAGATTTTAGTGGATACTGGGGCTGGCAAAGGCGGAATTTTAAGTGCTATTAATTTGGAAACTAAAAAAGTATACAGCACAAGAGATGAAAATCCAATTGCTTCACTCTTATTTTAAAATAAAAAATAAAATAGATCGAGGTGTAAAGAATTGCTTAAAGATTTGAGTATTGAGACCGTACTAAATAATTTGACTATGGGAATTGTAATTTTGGATGAAAAAAGAAATCTTGTTTATATTAATGATTTAACAACTAAAATTACAGGCTATTCCCTTGCCGATATAAAAAATTTAGATCAGTGGTTTAAAGCCGCTTATCCCGATCCAAAAGAGAGAAGAGAAGTGCGCAGTGTTTTTGAAGATAATTTAAAAAATGGCAGATATTATAACCGGGTTCTGGAAATCAAAACAAAATCCGGTTCAAAAAAACAGATTGAGTTTAGAGTTAATCCGATTGAAGATGATTACCTGCTGGTTAATTTAATGGATGTCAGTAAAAGAATTGCCCGTGAAAAAGAAATTGAGTATTTATCTTTCCATGATGAACTTACAGGTTTATATAATCGCCGCTATTTTGAAAATGAGATGGAAAGACTGGATGACTCCCGGCGATATCCACTCAGTATCATTATCGGAGATCTGGATAACTTAAAAGATGTCAATGATAATTTTGGTCACCTAAAAGGAGACGAATATTTAAAAAGATCTGCTGTTATATTGAATGAACTCCTGCGTTCTGAGGATATTATTGCCCGCATCGGAGGCGATGAATTTGCTATTCTGCTGCCGGAGACTGATCAGCAAGAAACTAAAATGGTCTGTAATAGAATAATCGATAAATTTGCTAAAAGTAATCAGCAGGAAGATTTTCCAGGGGATTTTAGAATTTCTTTAGGCTGTGCAACTGCAGTTGATAGTGAGCAAAAACTTGTTTCTATTTATAATCGTGCTGATCAGAATATGTATAAAAATAAGGGAAGAAAATAAAAAAATATAGATCAAACAAAAAAGCTGACTGGAGAAGGATTAAATTCTCCAGTCAGCTTTAATTATTTAACCCCATTTTCTTTAAATACAAAGCTGCCGCTAAAAGCATAAATTACTGCAATTACCGGGGCCAGAAATGATAAAAAGGTATAGGGAATATAGCTGAAACCGATATCCATTACATTCTGAATATAGACTGAAACAACTCCCCACGGCAGAATTGAGCAGCCGAGAGTAGAGGCGGTCTCCAGTGAGCGTGAAAGTACACTGGTTTTAATATTCATTTCCTGATAGGCAGGTGCTAAAGTTCGGCCTGGAATCACAATTGAAACAAACATTTCTCCCGTTGCTAAAAGCATAATATAGGCTGAGCTTAAAGAAATTAAAATTAGATCTCTCGGTTTTTTTACAAATTTGAGCATTGAATCTAAAATCACTTCTAAAACTCTTGCTTTTTCTAAAATTCCTCCCATGGCAGTACCGGCCATAATAATGGCAACTGTATTCATCATATTGTTAATTCCACCCTGTGTTAAAAGTCCATCTAAAAGCTCCATCCCCGTCTCAGCCTGGTAGCCGTTAGCTGCTGCGTTTAAAATTTGAGCAAAAGTGGCTCCCTGAGTCAGAACAGCAAAGATTGAAGCAGTGATAAAACTGATCGAAAGAGAGGCCACCGCCGGTACTTTAAATAAGGAAAGCAAAAGCATCAATGCAGGTGGAATTAGAGTCCAGAGTGAGATATTAAAATTCTGGCTCAAACTGCTTAAAATTTGATTAATGTTTGTCAGATCTGCACCACTTTCTAAATAAAAGGTTCCAATAACAGTGTATAAAAGCAGACTGATTAGAGCTGCCGGTCCGGAAATATATAACATCGATTTAATATGTTCAAAAAGATCAGTACTGCTCATGGCAGCAGTTAAATTGGTCGAATCTGACATCGGCGAAATCTTATCCCCAAGCATTGCTCCAGAGACTATTGCGCCAACTGTAATCGCTTTTGGCACTCCCAGACCTTCGGCAACTCCCAGCAGCACTATTCCCATCGTTGCAATCGTACCAAAAGAACTTCCAATTAAAATAGAGGTAACTGCTGCCAGCAAAAAAGCTGCCGGTAAAAAGATAGCCGGACTTAAAAGCTGGAGACCGTAATAGACCATGGTCTGAATGGTTCCTGACAGAATCCAGCTGCCGATCACCATCCCAATAATGATCAAAATCAAAGAAGCACCCAGGGCATTTTTTATCCCATTAATCATTCCACTTTCAATTTCCTGCCAGCTTAAGCCCAGATAGAGAGCAAAAAGTGCAGCTGTCATTGCCCCTAAAACCAGGGCAGTTTCTAAAACAAGTACTGTTCGAATAGAAAATAAAATTACAGCAATCACTGTTAAAAGAGCAGTTATTGCAATTTTTGAATCTGGTTTCTGAATATTATCATCACTCATTTAAATCAACTTCCTTTTTATGTATTTATTTTGTTAATAAAGTCACACCATTTATATGATAACTATTTTGATGGCTAAAAGCAAATGATTAAAACAATAAATTATTGACTAATGTTCATAATAAATTTATAATAGAGAAAGAGGTGATAAAAATGGAGATGAGATTGGATTGTTTACCCTGTTTGTTCAGACAGACACTGGAATCAGCACGGATGGTGACAGATGATGAGCAGATGATCAAAGATATTTTAAGAAAATATTCAAAAAATCTGCCGGAATTAATTGATTCTGAGAAAAAAGCACCAGAAATTGCTGCTGAGATGCAGGCCTATATAAAAGAATTAAGTGGAGTAGAAGATCCCTACGCCGAGATTAAAAAGCAAAATATTGATTCTGCCTTAAAACTGCTGCCGCTGGTAAGAAAAGAAATAGCAGAAGCTGAGGATCCTCTTTTAGCAGCACTATTAATGTCAGCAATGGGCAATTCTATAGATGCTGGAGTCAGTCTTAATGTAAATATTGAAGCTAATATAGAAAGGGCTCTCAAGGATTCTTTTGCTCACAGTGATTATCAGCAGTTTTTAGCAGAGTTGAAAAAAGCGGATAAGCTATTATTTATTGCTGATAATACAGGTGAGGCAGTTTTTGATAAACTCTTACTTAAAAAAATCAAAGAGGATTATGACTTGAAAATTACATATGCAGTCAGAGAAACAGCAATTTTAAATGATATTACAGCAGAGGGAGCAGCAGAACTGGGTATTGATCAGTATGCAGAAATCATAAAAAGCGGCAGTCAGGCTCCTGGAATGCTGATGGAATCAGCCAGGGCTGAGTTTTTAAAGCACTATCAAAATTCAGATCTGGTTATAAGCAAGGGGCAGGGTAATCTGGAAGGCTTATATGGCATTGAATCAGATATTTATTTTCTGCTCAAGGCTAAATGTGAAGTAATAGCTGAAGTGCTTGAGGTTAATGAAGGAGATTTTGTCTTTATTTATCGCTAGAGCTGGTTTTATATAAATTAATTTTTCGTTTTTTACAAAAATTTCAAAAAATGCTGCAGTCAAAAAATGAGGTGAAGCAGAATGAATGTTGAAGACTTAAATTCAAAAAAAGTTTATCAGGCAGCTCAGGTCTTAAATTTAAGAGATAAAGAGTCTCTGGCAGAGATTAAGAAAAAACACAGGCAGCTGATAAAAAATTGGCATCCTGATCAGTGTCAGAAAGAGCCAGAAATCTGTGAAAAAAAGATTAAAGAGATAAACGAGGCTTATAAAATTATAAAGGAATACTGCAGCCATTATTTATATTCCTTTGCAGAAGCTAAAATTTTAGAAAATCTACCGCGGGAGATCCAGAGTGATGAGCGCCTGAGGCGTCAGTTTGGTGATGATCCTCTCTGGGGTTGAATTTAATTCCTAAAATATTTTTTATAAATATGAAAACTTAAGCTTTGAATTAATTCTGAGTAATCTACTTACTATTTTTTATCAGTAATTAGTATTAATATATAGATAGCAGGGCAGGATATTATATCTTTGATATAAATAGGAGGTAGATTTGATGGATTATTTAGTAATTATTACGATTGTACTATTGAGTGTATTAGGCATGACATCGAGTGTTCTGGCTCAGGCGGAAATTTCTTATGATCAGAAAGCGAATGAGGTGGAGACTGAAACTGCTAGCTTTGCTCTGGGCTGCTTCTGGGGACCTGATGCTTCTTTTGGAGCTCTGGAGGGTGTAGTTAGAACCAGAGTTGGCTATGCAGGAGGTACTGCTGAAAATCCGACTTATGAGATGATTGGTGATCACACTGAAACAATAGAAATTGATTTTGATCCAGATGTGATTTCTTATAAAGAACTGCTGGAGATTTTCTTTGACAGCCATAACCCTTACTCTCGTTCTTATTCCAAACAATATGCTTCTCTGATTTTATATAATAATTCAGAGCAGCAGGAAATAGCTCGAGCAATGAAGGAAGAATTAGAAGCTGAAAGCGGAAGAGATATAAAAACTGAGATTAAAGAGCTGGATCGATTCTATCTGGCTGAGGACTATCATCAGAAATTTAGACTGCAGCAGCAGGTGGCTTTTAGAGACCATTATCTAGCTCAGATGACAATGCAGGAGTTTATTAATTCACCTGCAGTGACTAAAGTAAGTGGTTATCTTACAGGTAATGGTGAGCGGGATAATATAATTCAAAATATAGGTGAACTTGGTTTACCAAAAGAACTGCAGGAGAGACTTTTAGAAAAAAATAGTATCGATCCGGCAGAATGTGAGACTTTCTGTAAAACCGAGGATGCTGACAGTGTTGTGATTAACGAAGAAGAAAGTGATCAGGAATTAAGAGCAAGATTAACTGATCTGCAGTATAAAGTGACTCAACTTGATGCAACAGAACCTGCATTTAACAATAAGTACTGGGATAACAAAGAACCCGGCATTTATGTAGATGTAGTTTCGGGTGAGCCCCTCTTTTCTTCAACAGATAAATTTGAATCAGGATCTGGCTGGCCCAGTTTTACCAGACCGCTGGTTGAGGAAAATATTGTTGAAGTTAAAGATAAGTCGCTCTGGATGACCAGAATCGAGGTTAGAAGTAAAAATGCTGATTCTCACTTAGGCCATGTTTTTGAAGATGGCCCTGAGCCAACTGGCTTACGATACTGCATGAATTCAGCCTCTCTAAGATTTATCCCAGCTGAGGAGCTGGCTGAAGCAGGATACGAGGAATTTGAGGATCTATTCTAAACGTACACGTACAGGTACCGTGAACCACCCGATATATGTAATATTATGTCGAAAAGAGGTTTGAAAAAACAAAATATGACTATCTAAGACAAAAACTGACAGGTGAACGTTTCCTGTCAGTTTTTGTCGTTTTATGATAAAAAAAGTAATTTATACAATATAATCAATAAAAAACCTATATAAAAACAATAAAAACAATATTTTAACATTAAATTTATATGGCATTAACATGGTTGTAACAATTATACCGTATCATATTAATTAGAGTAATTGAGAAAAAAATTCTGCAGATTACTTGTTCAAAAAAATTATTTGAAGAAAGGGGGCTAAGCAGAAAGAAAAATTATTTTTATGAATAACAGTATTTAATTCCAGAAAATATGAAATCTAAAAAATAAATTTAGGGGGATAAATAATGAATAAAAAATTATTAATAATTTTGATGCTTACTTTTGTTGTTGTTTTTTCAGCGCAGGCTTTAGCTGCTCCAGAGGGAGAAATAAATGTCTACACCGCACTGGAAGATGATCAGATTCCAAGATATTTAGAATCATTTAGAGAAAAATATCCAGAAATTAAACTTAATATTGTTAGAGATTCTACAGGAGTTATGACTTCAAAACTTCTTGCAGAAAAAGAAAATCAACAGGCAGATGTTGTTTGGGGGCTTGCAGCAACAAGTCTTTTAGTTCTTGATCAGCAGGATATGATAAGTCCTTATGCTCCTCAGGGAATTGAAAGAGTAGCAGATAAATTTAAAGATACAAAAAATAAAGTACCACACTGGGTTGGTATTGATGCCTGGATGACAGGAATTACAGTCAACACAATTGAACTGGAAAAAGAAGGCTTACCGGTACCAGAAAGTTATGATGATTTAACTAAAGAAATTTATGAGAATAAAATAGTAATGCCTAATCCTAACTCTTCCGGAACAGGTTTTTTGACAGTATCAGCCTTTTTACAGCTAATGGGAGAAGAAGAAGCCTGGGATTATATGGACAAATTACACAAGAATATTGCAATGTATACCCATTCTGGATCACAACCAGCAAAAATTGCAGCTAGAGGCGAATTTCCAATTGGTATTTCCTTTGGCTATAGAGGAATTAAAGAAAAATCAAAAGGTGCACCTGTTGAAGTTATTTTCCCTAAAAAAGGATCAGGCTGGGATTTAGAAGCAAATGCACTTATTAAAAAAGATGAAATAAAAGAAGCAGCAAAATTATTCTTAGACTGGGCCATCAGTCAGGAAGCTATGCAAGAATACAATAAAAGTTATGCGATTACAACAGTTGAAACAGATATACCAGTACCGGAAGGATTTCCCGCTCAGCCATTAGAACAGCTAATTGATAATGACTTTGACTGGGCAGCTAGAAACAGAAGTGATATCTTAGACGAATGGATGAACAGATATGACGGTAAAAGTGCTGCTGAATAAAAATATCATAACTAAAAGAATTATATAGTATCAGATTATTTCTCCTCTGCTTATTTATAAGTAGGGGGGATATATCTGTTATCTAATATGTAAGATTCGATAATAAATTACGCAAAATTATTTAAGGAGGTTCAGATTTTGAATAAACATTTAGAGATAGCTAATATTACAAAAACTTTTGGCAGAGAAATTGCTCTTAATGACATAAACTTTTCAGTTGATAAAGGTGAGTTTGTTTCAATTTTGGGGCCAAGTGGATGTGGAAAAACTACACTGCTTAGAATTATAGCAGGACTGGAAACTCCAAACCAGGGAAAAGTCTATTTAAAAGATAAGGAAATAACAAATCTGCCGCCGGCGGGTAGAAACTTTGGTATTGTTTTTCAGTCATATGCACTTTTTCCGAATCTGACAGCAAAAGAAAATATAGCTTATGGCTTAAAAAATGATGGATATTCTAAAAAAGAAATAGCCAGCAAAATTGAAAAAGTCTTAAGCCTGGTAAATCTAAATAATATGGAAGATAAATATCCCTCCCAACTTTCTGGAGGACAGCAGCAGAGGATTGCCCTCTGTCGTGCTCTTGCGATGGATCCTGATTTTTTACTTTTGGATGAGCCTTTATCTGCTCTTGATGCAAAAGTAAGAGAAAAACTGCGCAAAGAAATAAAAAAACTGCAAAGAAAACTTGGAATAACAACAATTTTGGTTACACATGATCAGGAAGAAGCTTTAACTATGGGAGATAGAGTTGTTGTAATGAATAATGCAACTATTGAACAGTTTGATACACCACAGAGAATATATGAAAAACCGGTTAATCCTTTTGTAGCTGATTTTATTGGTAATATCAATTTTTTAGAAGATGAAAATGATGCAGACAAATTAATTGCCATCAGACCGGAACATATTGAGATAACAGATAAAAATAAAGCTGAAAATTCCATAAAAGCTGTAGTTAGAGATTTGGAGTTTAGAGGTACCTTTTACAGAATAGAATTTGATGTTTATAGAAAATGCATAGGAAAAAAATTTCTTACAGTTGATTTATCTGCCAATATTGTTCGTAACTTTAATCTTAAAACTGGAGAAGAAAAAAATCTTCTGCTTCCAGCTGAGAGACAGCTCTGTTTTCAAAACTGGCAGAAGGAAGTGATATAATTATGGAGCTTTTAAAGACAGGGGATTTAGAAATTGAGAGCAGTATTTATAAAAAAAAGGTAAAACAAAAAACAGATATTAATAAGCTGCTGCAGAATATTCTTTTGATACTGCTCATACTGGCCTTATTTTCATTTATTATTCTGCCTTTAGCTCAACTTTTTATTAAGGCTTTTCTTTCAGATACTGGAGAATTTATAGGATTTAAAAATTTTATCGATTATTTTTCTAATCCTGCCTTATCTCAATCACTTTATAATACTTTATTTGTTTCCACAACAACTGCCCTGATATCTGTTAGTCTGGCCTTTTTTTATGCGTTTGCACTCAGCAGAACTCAAATGAAATGGAAGGTCTTTTTTAAGTATGCAGCTATACTTCCACTTTTTGCGCCGAC
Source organism: Halanaerobium sp. (assembly GCA_046260625.1). Classification (GTDB taxonomy): domain Bacteria; phylum Bacillota; class Halanaerobiia; order Halanaerobiales; family Halanaerobiaceae; genus Halanaerobium. Next base: position 10,444 of record JBHEOV010000042.1, read on the forward strand.
AATGATGCACGGTATTTCACTTATTTATTTATTTGGTAATCAGGGAATGGTTACTAATATACTGGGTATTGATATCGGGCTCTACGGTCCGGTTGGAATTATTATTTCCGAAATCATCTATACATTTCCCCAGGCTTTTTTGATTTTACTGATATCATTATCAGTAACCGATAACAGACTCTATGAAGCTGCTGAAACTCTGGGGGCTGGAACTTTAAAACGCTTCTTTACAATTACTCTTCCTCAGAGCAAATACGGTCTGATCAGTGCTTTCTTTTTGAGCTTCACAATGAGTTTTACTGATTTTGGAGCTCCAAAAGTGGTTGGAGGCAACTATAATGTTCTGGCAGTTGATATTTATAAACAGGTAATCGGAAGACATAATATGGCTATGGGAGCGACAGTGGGAATAATTTTGCTGCTGCCGGCAGTTATTGCCTTTATTGTCGATCAGTTTGCCCAGAAAAAAGAGAGTGCAGTGATTAATTCTAAATCAAAACCCTTTAAGGCAGAAGCTTCTAAATTAAAAGACAATCTATCTTTTGCTTACTGCAGTCTGATCACTGCTGCAATTTTTATAATGTTTGCTGCCATCATTTTAGCCTCACTCTTTAAATACTGGCCCTATGACCTTTCTCTGACACTCAGCCGTTTTACTTTTGAAAATTCTGCCGGCAGTTTTTCTTCTTTCAGCAATAGTGTATTAGTTGCCTCGGCAACTGCTGTCATAGGAACAATTATCACTTTTGTTGGCACATATTTAATAGAAAAAATGCGTTATTTAAAAAGTCTGCGGAAAGTTGGTTATTTTTTATCTATTTTACCGATGGCAGTTCCGGGTCTTGTAATCGGTCTTTCCTATATATTCTTTTTTAATAAAGCAGAATTTCAGCTGCCTTTTTTAGATGCAGTTATAGCAAATCCTTTTAATGGATTATATGGAACAGTATTTATACTTGTTATAGCAAATATAGTCCACTTTTATGCATTTTCATTTTTAAGTGGAGCAACTGCCTTAAAAAAGCTGGATCAAGAATTTGAATCTGTATCTGAGTCAATGGGAGTACCATTTTATAAGACGTTTTTTAAGGTTACTGTACCGATGTCGATAGATGCAATTTTAGAAATCGCAATGTATTATTTTGTTAATTCAATGGTAACGATTTCTGCTGTAATGTTTATTTATTCAGCAGACTGGAAACTGGCCTCAATAGATATTGTAAATATGCAGGATGCCGGTGATATTTCTTCAGCTGCTGCTATGTCTGTTTTAATCTTTTTAATCAATATCACTGTGCGAATAGGATATGAATTTACAGCAGCAAAAATAAATAAAAAAAGGAGTTCAAATAATGAATGATAAAAAATTAAATTTAAAAAATGTAGAAGCGGTAATTTTTGATTGGGCTGGAACAATGGTGGATTATGGATGTTTTGCTCCACTTGATGTATTTATTAAAGTTTTTGCAGAAAAAGGGATAGAAATAACTGTAAAAGAGGCTAGAGAACCTATGGGGCTTAAAAAAATTGATCATATCAGAGCAATTGCTGCTCAAAAAAGAATAAAAAAATTATGGCAGGATAAATTTGCTCAAGAAATTACAGAATCAGAAATAGAAGAACTTTATCAGAGTTTTAAAAAAAATCTCTTTAAAATACTGCCAGATTATGCAAAACCAGTGCCGGGGGCTGTTGAATTATTTGAAAAAATTAAAAACTCAGATTTGAAAGTAGGTTCTACTACCGGTTACACTTCAGAAATGATGGAAATTGTTGCTCCAAAAGCAGCAGAATCAGGCTATAAACCTGACTCAATAGTTACTTCAACAGAAGTTCCTGCTGGCAGACCGGCACCCTTTATGTGCTATCAAAATGCTATTAAGCTTGGAGTTTATCCGCTGCATAAGATAGTAAAAATTGGAGATACAATTAGTGATATCAAAGAGGGTAAAAATGCAGGGGCCTGGTCTGTTGGAGTTATAAAAGGCAGCAGCAAACTCGGTCTGAGTCAAAAAGAGCTGTGTAAAATGCCTTCAGATGAGCTTGAATTAAGAATGGAAAAGACAGCTCGTGCCTTCAAAAAAGCTGGAGCTGACTTTGTAATTGAAGAAATCTCAGATGCTGCAAAACTACTTTTTCAAATAGATAAAAAAATAGCCGGGGGAGAACTGCCTCAAAGTTATGGTGCAGGCAATAATGAATAATTTTGAAAATAAAATGCGAACCGAGGGAGATATTAATCTCTCTCAAGCAAGGCAAAAATGGCAGCAGACTTATTTAAATCAGGAAAGTAAAGAGCTTTTGGATTTGGATAATAAATATTTTTTAAGTCAGTCTCTTTCAACTCCCTGTTTAAATGCTTTAAAATCAGCAGGGGGTAGTTACTTAGAGGATCAGCAGGGTAAAAAAATACTGGATTTTCACGGAAATAATGTTCATCAATTTGGTTTTAAAAATAATAAAGTTATTAAGGCAGTAAAAAAACAACTGGATAGCTTACCCTTTTCTACCCGCCGCTATACTAACTCAAAAGCAGTTGAGCTGGCCCAGAAATTGGCAGAAATTACTCCAGAAAATTTAAATAAAGTTCTTTTTGCACCAGGTGGTTCGGAAGCCGTAAGTATGGCAATTAAGTTGAGCAGAAAAATCACAGGTAATTTTAAAATTGTATCAATGTGGGATTCATTTCATGGAGCAACCCTTGATGCTATTTCAGTAGGAGGTCAGGCTCAGTTCAGCCGCGGGATGGGACCACTTTTAACAGGTGTTGAACATGTACTGCCCTTTAACAGTTATCGCTGTCCTTTCGGTGAATGCAGTAAATGCGGTTTTAAATGTCTTGACTATCTCGAATTTGTATTATCCAGAGATGATGAGATCGGAGCCTTGATTATTGAAACAATTAGAAATACAGACGTACAGATTCCGCCGGAGATATATTATAAAAGAATAAGAAAGCTATGTAATAAATATGATGTACTGCTGATTTTAGATGAAATACCAATCGCCCTGGGAAGAACTGGAGAAAACTTTGCCTTTGAACATTATGGTATTGTTCCAGATATTTTAATACTTGGCAAAGGATTAGGTGCCGGGGTTTTTCCACTTGCTGCCATTATAGCAAGAGAGAATTTTGATCAGGCAGATGATATTTCACTGGGACATTTTACTCATGAAAAAAGTCCAACTGCAGCAGCGGCAGCATTGGCTGCCCTGAATTTTTTAGAGGAAGAAAAACTACTCACACATACAAAAGCAGTGGGGAAATATCTGGGAGATAAATTAGAAAAACTACAGGAAAAATACCAGATTATAGGAGATATCAGAGGTCTGGGACTGCTTTATGCGATAGAGCTTGTTAAAAATAGAGAGACTAAAGAAAAGGCAGTTTTAGAAGCTGAAAAAATCATGTATAAAGCTTTAACTAAAGGTTTGAATTTTAAAATTTCAAAGGCTAATGTAATTTCCTTATCTCCACCGCTGATCATAAATAAAGAGCAAATAGATCAGGCTATAAATATTCTTGATCAATCAATTGCTGAAGTGCTAGAAGATAATTAGAATAATTCTAAAAAAATATTATTTACACTTGAAAGGGGAAAAAAATGACTGATAAAAATAATATTGAAAATCCATATCTGCTTTTAACACCGGGACCGCTAACCACGACTAAATCTGTAAGGGCGGCAATGTTAAAAGACTGGTGTACCTGGGATGATGATTATAAAAAAATCGTAGAAAAGATAAGAGAAAAATTACTGCTTTTAGCAGATGCAAAAAAAAATGAATATACTTCTGTATTGATGCAGGGGAGTGGAACCTTTGCTCTTGAAGCTGTTATTAATACAATTACTGACAGTGAGAGTAAGATTTTAGTACTTGTTAATGGGGCCTACGGCAGACGTCTGGTAAAAATCGCCAGAAAATTAGGGATAGAAGTAGTTGTTCATGATAGTGGTGAACTTAATCAGCCTGATTTAAATAAATTAGAAGAAAAATTAGCTGAAGACACTGATATTACTGATGTTATAGCTGTTCACTGTGAAACCACTACCGGAATTTTAAATCCACTGGCTGAGATCAGTAGAATTGTAAAAAAATATTCTAAAAGATTGATTGTTGATGCAATGAGCAGTTTTGGTGGGATTGATTTTAGTATTAAAGAGCTTGAAATTGATTATTTGATTAGCAGTGCCAATAAATGTATCCAGGGAGTTCCGGGCTTTGCCTTTGTAATTGCTAAAAGAAAAGAGCTTGAAAAATGTGAAGGTAATTCTACTTCACTTTCATTAGATTTATTTGATCAGTGGCAGACCATGGAAAAAAAGAATGGTAAATGGCGTTTTACTTCTCCAACACATACAGTGCATGCTTTTTATCAGGCCTTAATTGAGCTAGAAAATGAGGGTTTAAAGAAACGAGAAAAGAGATATAAAAATAATCAGCAGACTCTTTATCAGGGAATGAAGAAACTAGGATTCAAATCAGTTCTGCCAGAGGAGCTTCAGTCACCAATAATTACAACTTTTTATAATCCTGAAGCAGATAATTATAATTTCAGCAGATTTTATGATATGCTAAAGAAAGAAGGTTTTGTAATTTATCCTGGAAAAGTTACAAAAGCTGATACATTTAGAATAGGAAGTATTGGAAATATTTATCCTGAAGATATGAAAAAATTGATTACAGTCATAGAAAAAATAAAGTTCTGGTAATTTTATTAGAAATTATTTGATGGAGGGAAATTATGTCTTTGGAAGCAGAAAGAAGAAAAAAGGAAATTTTGAGAATTATTAATTCAAAGGGACAGGTTGAAACAGCTGAACTTGCTGAACAGATGGAAGTTTCCACTGAAACTATCAGAAGGTATTTTAAACAGCTTGAAAAAGATAATAATCTAAAGATGGTCTATGGTGGAGCAGTCAAAGTAAGTTTTGATAAAAAAGAACCTGAGCATTTAAAACGAGAAGTTTTACACCGGCATGAAAAAGATATAATTGCGCGCAGAGCTGCTGATTTAATTGAAGATGATGATGTGATTGCTGTAGATGAAGGAACAACTACTTTTCAGCTGATAAATTATATAATGTATAAAGAAAATCTGACAGTTATCAGCAGTTCACTGCCATTTATTTCTGAGTTGATTAACTATAAAAATAAAAATTTATTCTCTGGTGAGATAATTTTGATTGGTGGAAGAGTTAATGCCAGACATAAGAGAAGTTCTGGGACTATTGCAGTTAAAATGATGGATTATTTTCATATAGATAAGGCATTTATTTCTGCCTCCGGGATTGTAAATGATTATGGTTTTACAGATTTTGAAACAGAAAAAGGGATGCTTTCCCAGAAATATAT
>JBHEOV010000043.1:0-15554 GCA_046260625.1 Halanaerobium sp.
ATTTAAATGCAGTTCCAGATCATTGAGGCCAAAATCCTGCAGCAGACGCATTCCCAGAGAAATTATCTCTGCATCCAGAGCCGGATCATTAGAAGCTATTGCTTCTACACCAAGCTGATGAAACTGTCTAAATCTACCGGATTGTGGTCTTTCATATCTAAACATAGGCCCGATATAATAATATTTTGTTGGCTGAGCCTTCCCATAAATTTTATTTTCTAAAAATGATCTAATTACAGAGGCAGTCCCCTCCGGTCTTAAGGTAATACTTCTACCACCTTTATCTTCAAAAGTATACATTTCTTTTTCAACAATATCAGTTACTTCACCAATACCGCGCTGAAAAAGTTCTGTATATTCAAAGATTGGAGTTCTAATTTCCTGATAATTATAATTTGAAAAAATCTCATGTGTTTTCTGTTCAATATACTTCCACTTTAAAGTATCTGGTGGTAGTATATCATTTGTTCCTCTTGGAGCATTAAACTTCATTTTTTAATTCACCTACTATTTTATTCTTTTAGTTTTAGAAAATCTATCAGCTCAAACTCAGATTAGAGCAGAACTGATAGATTCAATAATATAAATTATGTTTGTTTGGTAATTTTAATTATTATTTTCCATTTCTAAAGGATCTTCAATTTCAAGATCTTCTTCCATTTCTTCAGCCTCTTCATCCATATCTTCAACTGCTTCTTCTTCAAGGTCAGAATCTGATTCACTCTGCATATCCTGATTTAAACGTTGAACTTCTTCCATGGCAGACTGAGCTTTATCTTCTGCTCCCAGTCTACTGTACATCATAAAGAGCTGGTAATGAGTCATAAAATCATCTTCTGCAGACTCAGAAATTTCATCCAGTTGAGAAATTGCTTGATCATCATTATCCCGATCTGCCAGGAACTGAGCAAAATTAAATCTTATATCATTATTATCTGGAAAAGATTCTATAGCATTAGTGTAAACTTCTTCTGCCTTTTCAAGATTATTCTGGCCCTCATAGGCTTCTGCCAGATAAGTATAAAAATTTGGATCTGTTTCTTCCTGATCTACAAAATCAGAGAATTGGGCAACAGCTTCTTCATAGTTTTCATTTTCTAAGGCATAATATGCACTCAAAACAGGATCATTAACAGTTATTTCTGCAGTGCTTTTTAATTCACTCAACCAGTCATTAACTGCCTGATTACGTTTTTGCTCCTTGATTTCAGTTTCTAGTTCATCACTCACTTCAGCCAGTTCTGGTTTTTCCTCTTCTGAAGTCTCAACACTGTCTGTTTCTGCAGCAGAATCTTCTAAAGCTGACTCGGAAGTAGTATCCGCCTCAACATTTTCATTTTCCGGATATCTCTGCTGATAAAGTTCCTGAATTTCTTGATCAGTTACTTCTACTTCTTCAATTCCCTGATCAATTGTCTCAGTAATTAGCTTACTATCTTCGAGACTGGACTTAATATCATCTCGTAATTCTCCAATCGTATACCCCTGTTCAGAAAGAGCTTCTGCCAGTTCTTCATCATTCATTTCATTTTGCTCTAAAATGTTATTATAGTTTTCATCTATTTCTGCTTCTGAAACCTCAACATCTACTCCCAGTTCCTCAGCCTGAGAAATAATTAATTTTCTCTCAATTAATGCATCTAAAACATTATACCTAAAAGGTATTACCTGGGAATTATCTAAATTAGATTGTGGTGCCTGCTGCTGCAGAAGTGAAAAATATTCCTGCTGCGAAATTTCCATACCGTTAACTTCTGCAATCACAGAAGGTGATTGGTTGGGGGCCTGTCCACCTCCACCCCCCTGATTATTTAGATAAGCACCATAACCCATAAAACCACCAGAAATAACAAAAGCAACTACAACTATATAAACAATAATTCTACTATTATCACGTAAAGTATCAAACAAAACCTTACACTCCCCTCTCTTAAATCTAATATTTTATAAATAAAACTATTACTTAAAAATTAAGTATTACAATTTTATCTTTTATAATTTTATCCTATTAAAATTTAGATGTCAAACCTCATTTAAATGAAGGCCAGACTCTCTTTTTAAAATTACCTAAAGTACTTTTAGGCCCATGACCTGGATAAAATGTACAATCAGCTGGAAGTTGTAATAATTTATTTTCAATAGAATTTTTAAGTTGTTTAAACTCACTATCTTCCAGATCGGTTCTTCCAACACCATTTGCAAAAATACAGTCACCAGAAAACACAATCTTTTCTTCTGCAAGATAAATTGATATTCCATCCTGACTGTGACCAGGAGTATAAATTACCTTTAATTTGATTCCTTCGAAAATAATTTCCTCTTGATCAGTTAGAGCTTTATCCAGTGCAGCTGAGTTAATATTTTGATTCATAAACATTTTGGATAAATTTAATTTGGAATCTTTAAATTTAAAGTCAGCCTCAGGATGAGCCATTATTTTTGCATCAGTTTTATTCTTTAAAAAATTATTGGCGGCAATATGATCAAAATGTCCATGAGTATTAATTATATATTTTAATTCTAAGTTGTTGTTCTTCAGATGATTATATAATTTTTCTCCTTCAGCACCCGGATCAATAATCAGAGCCTTATTATTTTTAGAAATAAGGTATGATTTTACCATTAGTTCCCCAACAGTGAATTCTTTTAATTCCATACTCTCACCTATTTCATTAATTAAAAATTCTTTTTACTATCTACCAAAATTGTAACCGGTCCGTCGTTAATCAAACTAACATCCATCATTGCCTGGAATTCACCAGTTTCAATTTTAAGTTCTGATTTTTTTGCTTCCTCAACTAAATAATCATATAATTTTTCTGCTTCTGCTGGAGGTGCAGCCTCGAAAAAGCTGGGTCTTCTCCCCTGACGACAATCTCCAAATAAAGTAAATTGTGAAACCAGCATTAAATCTTTATTTAAATCTAAAGCTGATAAATTTAATCTTTCTTCATCATCTTCAAAAATTCTAAGATTAATTATTTTTTCTAAAAGATAATCTGCATCTTTTTGGCTGTCTGCTTTCCCGATTCCTAAAAACACCAATAAACCGGATTCTATTTCTCCGATTATTTCAGCATCTACTTCTACTTCAGCGCTTTTGACCCGCTGAATTACAGCTCGCATTTAATTCACTCCCTTATTAAGCAGGTTTGGAACGACTTACATTAAGCACACCTGATATCGATTCAATTTTTTTCATTATATCATACATATGCTCAGTAGAACTTAACTCCAGCGATAAATTGATCACCGCCCGATTTTGATCACTGCTTCTGGCCATAACTGATAATAAATTAATTTTTTCTTCTTTAATGATGTGAGTTATATCATTTAGCAGAGCGCTTTTATTAACTGCATCAATACGGAGATCAACCTGATAGGATTCTGTGCGACCTCGTTCCCAGCTGACATCAATTATTCTTTCAGGTTCACTTTCAGCAAGATTTTTTAAATTTTTGCAGTCTTTTCTGTGAACTGAGACTCCACGACCTCTAGTAATATAACCAATTATATCATCACCAGGAACCGGATTGCAGCATTTTGCCATCCTGACCAGCATATTGTCCATACCTTTGACTGAAATACCCTTGTCAACTGAAGAAGATTTTTGCTGAGAATGACTATGCTTTTTCTCAAAATCAGCTTCAGGGTCATAATCTTTAAATTTACTGATTACCTGTTTAGGACTGATATTGCTGTAACCAAGTTCTTCTAATAAATCATCAACATCTTTTCGGCCCAGTTCTTTAGTAATTTCTTTTAATTCTTTTTCCTTATTTTTTTCACTTAATTCAATATTATGCTTTTCCAGATGCTCATCCAGAATTCGATGACCTTTTTCAATAATTTCACCCCGCCGCTGTTTTTTAAACCAGTGTTTAATCTTACTTCTAGCTTTAGAGGTTTTAACAAAATTCAACCAGTCTCTGGATGGACCATTACTTTTTTTAGAAGTTAAAATCTCAACAATATCACTGTTTTTCAACTTATATTCTAAGGGTACTATTTTCCCATTTGCTTTAGCCCCTATACAGCGGTGTCCTACTTCTGTATGAATATGATAGGCGAAATCTACAGGTGTTCCACCCTTAGGAAGTGAAACAACATCACCTTCAGGAGTGAACACAAATACCTCATCTTCAAAAAGATCGATTTTTAAGGTTTCCATAAACTCCTGTGGTTCCTGTAAATCTTTCTGCCATTCTAAAAGCCTGCGCAGCCATGATAATTTTTCTTCAAATTTTTCGTCACCCACTTTACCTTCTTTATATCTCCAGTGAGCAGCAATACCATATTCAGCAGTTTTATGCATCTCATAAGTTCTAATCTGTACTTCAAGCGGATCACCATTTGGTGCAATTACAGTAGTGTGTAGAGATTGATACATATTAGATTTGGGCATCGCGATATAATCCTTAAATCTACCAGGCATCGGTTTCCAAATTTCATGAATAACACCCAGAACTTCGTAACATTCTTTAACATTCTCGACCAGGACTCTGACTGCTGTCAGATCATAAATTTCATTAAATTCTACTTCCTTACGTCTCATTTTATTATAAATGCTGTAAAGATGTTTTGGCCTTCCATAAATCTCAGCCTCTATATCATGAGCTTTTAAAGTGGATTTAAGTTTGTCTATTGCCTCTGTTATATCTTTTTCCCGCTGTTTGCGGTTAGCCTGCACCTTATGTGAAACTTCATAATACATATCAGGTTTTAAATATCTAAAAGATAAATCCTCTAACTCCCACTTGATTTTTGACATTCCCAGGCGGTGGGCAAGAGGAGCATATATTTCAAGGGTTTCTTTGGACTTTTCTTTGCGCTTTTCTTTTTTCATATAATTTAAAGTTCTCATATTATGCAGCCTATCAGCAAGTTTTATTAAAACAACTCGAATATCTTCCGCCATAGCAACAAACATTTTACGTAAGCTTTCTGCCTGCTGATCTGCTTTAGTTTTAAACTGCATTCTTGTTAACTTTGTGACTCCATCCACAATATGAGCTACTTCAGCTCCAAATTCTTTTTCTATTTCTTCACTGCTGATACCAGTATCTTCTACAACATCATGTAACAAAGATGCTACAATCGAGACAATATCAAGTTCAAGATCAGCAAGAATTATGGCAACACCAAGTGGATGCTCAACAAAAGGTTCACCAGAAACTCGATACTGTTCTTTATGGGCTCTATCTGCATATTGATAAGCCTTTTTTACCATCTCTAAATCTGGTTCATCCATATATGATTGTATTTTATCTAATAAAGTATCTAATTCCATCTATATTTATACTCCTTTAGTTACCCTGGGAATTAAGTAAATTTTACTCAATCAAAAGTGATTTAACCTCATAATTACTTAAAATTTCTCTTCCAGAAAGTGCATCAAGTTCTAATAAGAATGCACAGCCAACAACTTCTCCACCTAGTTCTTCGATCATTTCTGTTGCAGCTAGTGTAGTTCCACCGGTGGCCAGCAAATCATCCACTACTAAAATTTTATCTCCTTTAGAAACTGCATCTTTATGTATTTCGATTTCATTTTTTCCATATTCTAATTCATAGGATTTTTTCAGTACTTCATGTGGAAGTTTGCCAGGTTTTCTGATTGGAATAAATCCTTTATCAAGTTCTATAGCTAAAGGAGTACCAACTAAAAAACCCCTAGCTTCAATCCCCACCACATAATCAATATCATAATCTCTTACCATATCTGCCATTTTAACTATTGATTCTTTAAGAGCTTCCTTGTCCCTTAAAAGTGGAGTAATATCTTTAAATAAAATACCCTCTTTTGGAAAGTCAGGAATATTTCTTATTTTTTTACTAAGATCCATTATTATCCTCCTTAAAATTAGATAAATTTGCAATCAGCTCAAATAGATTTTCTTTAAAAATTAAATCTTTAAATACCATAAAATTTTCCATTCGCCTGGATAATTTATTATATCGTACTGAGCCTTTAAAGTCCAATCCATTTTTATTATTTGCTTCTATTTCTTGCTTGTTTAGATGTTCTATTATTTTACTATTATATTTAATATCAGCATCTGAAATCAAAAGTATGATTTTATTAAACTTTTTGCTGTTAGCAATTTCAAATTGATTAAGAATATTATTAAAATGTTTAATAGAAAATGGGAGTGAATAAAAAATCAAATGTGAAAAATCATTCTGTTTTTTTATTTGATTACCAAAAAAATAATGATTCTCATAGTTCTTTTTTAAATAATTTTTCTCTTTTTTATGATTGACATATACAGCAGCTTTTCTAAACACTTTATTATTAAGTAATTCTTTTAAAGTTTGATCTTTAGCCTCAGTATTTCTATAATCATAAAATTGATAATTATCTTTTTCAAAAACAAGAGCTGTAGAAATATCATTTAAAGTACGATAATCATTTACTTTTAATTGTATATTTTCTTCTCCCCGCCAGCAATTAATTTCTGGTTGAGCAATTAGATCAATATTCGATGCAGAAATTTGATCCACATGATCACCTAAATTAAAGGCAATAGCCTGAACACTATTTTTTAAATAGATTTTTAAATGTTTATTTTTTTTACCTATTTGATAACATTTTTTGCTTTTCAGATTTTGAAATAAAAATTTAGGTGCCGGATTTGCAACACCAAAAGGTTTAAATTTTTCTAAACTTCGAATAAAATCTTTACTGAGACTTGAGAGATCGAAATTTAGATCAGCCTTTCTACTTTTTAAAAAATCTTCTTCCTCTAAGTTCTTAGTTAAATATTCTTTAAAAAGATCTCTAAAATTATTAATCTTATTTTCTTGAATGCTCAAACCAGCAGCTGCTTTATGCCCTCCAAAATTAAGCAGTTCTGGCTGACAGTATTTTAAAGCCTGATAAATATTAAGAGCAGAAATACTGCGGGCAGAACCTTTGGCAGTTTCATTTTCTTGATCAACAGCAAATAAGATCACCGGCAGATTATATTTCTCTAATAATCTGGAAGCGACAATCCCAATAATCCCTGAATGCCAGTTTGAATCAGCTAAGATAATTGATTTTTCCTGCTCCAGGTCAATATTTTCAATTTTCTTTTCAGCAGCTTGATAAATTTTTTCTTCCTGCTGCTGTCTCTTTTTATTTATTTTAATTAATTTGAGAGCAATTTCTCTCAATTCAGACTCATCTTCATAGATCAGTAGTTTTAATGCCTCTTCTGCATCATGAATTCTGCCGGCTGCATTTAAAGGTGGCGCAATAATATAACCTATCTGGCCTGCACTAATATTTTCTTTATCCAGTTTCAGTTCTTCGATTAAAATTTTAAGCCCTTTTACTTTATCTTCTTTTATTAATTTTAAACCATTTTTGACTAATATTCTATTTTCATCCTTTAACGGGGCAATATCAGCTACTGTTCCCAGCGCAACAATTGGTAAAAGTTCAGCTTTCAGTTCTTTAATAAACTCAGGTTTTAAAGCCTCAGCTAATTTAAAGGCAGTACCTACCCCCGCAATTTCTTCTGCAAAATAATCTGCTTTTCTTACAAGATGGTGATTGATTACAGCTTCTGCTTCAGGCAATTTATCTGAAGGAGTATGGTGATCAGTGATAATTAAATCTATCCCCTCTTTTTTTAAATACTCAGCTTCTTTAAAAGCAGTTATTCCACAATCAACAGTAATAATCAGATCAACATTCTCTACCGCAATTTCTTTTAAAGAATTAAGATTCAAACCATATCCATCTTCAATTCTATCAGGTAAAAAATAATCAACTTTTAGATCAAAAGTTTTATTAAAAAATCTATATAAAAGAGACGTTGAAGTTATACCATCAACATCATAGTCACCATATATTAAAATCTTCTCATCATTTTCTAAAGCTTTCTTAATTCTTCTGACTGCCTTATCCATAGTAGGTAACAAAAAAGGATCACTTAGATACTTTAAATCTGAACTTAAATATATTTCCTTTTCAAGCTGAGAATCGATACCGCGCTCAGCCAGTAATTCATCCAAAAAATCTATACTTTCATCTGCTCTATAAGACAGCAGCTTCCAAATTTTATCCATTTATTATCACCAAAAATTTATTTTTAATTTTGTTAATTTAATATTTACCAGAACGAAAAATAGAAATCACAAGCAGCAGACCAAGAATCCCGGCAAAAGAATAACCGATAAATCCTAAAAGTGGTATATTGAAAACAGTTGGCTCCATATTTGTCTGAATCAATAAAGTTGAACCAATTATCAACGAGGCAATAATTAAACTCATTGAAAGTCGATTTGAAATTATATCAATTCTTGAAATAAGGTTTTCCAGGTTAGTATGCCTAAAATTAATTGTAAAATCATCTTCTTCAAGTTTACTTAAAATAGATTTCAACTGCATGTTTAAATCATGTTTTTTACGTCCAAATTTCCAGATTTCTGAGCCAACTCTGGATATTATTTTATCTAGCTGCATCCGGTCATCAAAAATTTCCGAAATAAAATCTTTTCCTACCTCAACCACATTAAAATCAGGATCTAAATCCTGGCCCACACCTTCGCTAACTGCAATGGCTCTAAATAAGAGAAAGAAATCCTGAGGCATTCTGATCTGATGCTCATAAATGAAATACTGCAGATCTTCAAAAACAGCTTTAATTTGAATCTTAGCTAAATCACTACCATAATATCTATCCAGAATTTTTTCCATATCAAGCTGAAATCTTCTTCTATTAAAATTATCTGGCTTATTACCTAAAATCAAAATTACATCCATTAAGACATTAATTTTTTTGTTAATCAGGGCATAAAAAAGCAGTGCCATCAGATCTCTATCTTCTTCGGTCACCCGACCAACCATTCCAAAATCAACATAAGCAATAGTTTTTTCACCGGTAATAAAAATATTACCCGGATGTGGATCAGCATGAAAAAAACCATTAATTAAAACCTGTCTCATTAAGGCTTTAGCTCCAAGTTCAGCTATAAATTTATTATGAGGATGGCTCTGGTCAACATCTCTCAGTTTGCTTCCTTTAATTTCTTCCATTATTAAAACACTGACTGTAGAAAGTTCGGAATACACTTCTGGAGCTGTGATATAGGGATTATCAGCAAAATCACTGCGAAAGCGAATAATATTTGCCATCTCACCTTTGAAATTTAATTCATCTTTTATTGTCCGTTTAAATTCCTGAATGATTTCTAATGGTCTGATCACTGAATTAAATAAATCTCTTTCCTCAGCCTGTCTGGCTAAGTTTTCCATGATTTCTACATCAACACTAATTTTTTTATCAATCCCCGGTCGTTTAACCTTCATTATAGCTTTTTTGTTATCTTTTAAAACTACTTTATGTGTTTGGCCAATTGAAGCAGCGGCTGTAGCCTCTTTTTCAATTTTAATAATCTCAGTTTCATATTTATCTCCCAGTTCGTCTTTTAAAAATATTTCTATATCTTCAAATTCCTCCGGGGGTACTTTATCCTGTAGTTTTCTCATTTCAGCAATAAATACTGGAGGAAAAACATCAGCTCTGGTGCTTAAAAGCTGTCCTAATTTGATATAGGCAGGACCTAACTCCTGCAGAACTTCTCTAATTTTCACAGCCAGCATTTTACCTGTAGGTCTTTCTGAAGTTTTTATTCTTTTTCTAAAAGGTAAATATTTATTTAAATCTAGCTGAGAAATTATAAAACCAAGCCCATTTTTAACAAGTATCTGTGCTATTTCACTGTAACGCTGAAAATGCCGGTAGTGTTTGGGTAAGTTCATATCCATATTATCACAGCCTTTTTTAAAGATAGAAACCCCTCCAAAATTTAAGGAGGGGTTATAGTCTAAAGTATTTTCTAGTTATTATTTACTGATTTTCTCCTGCCAGGTGACCAGTAAAGGACTGGCAACAAAAATAGAAGAATATGTACCAGCAAACATTCCAATAAAGAGAGCTAACATAAATGTCTGAATTGAAGCTCCTCCAAAGAAATAAATAGATAAAACAGCAATTAATGTAGTTACTGAAGTGTTTATTGATCTGGGCAAAGTATCAACAACAGCTGAGTTTGCCTGTTCTATAAATGGAACCTTATGCATTAACTTCATATTTTCTCTGATTCTATCAAAAATAACAATAGTATCATTGATCGAATAACCAACTATGGTCAGCAGTGCTGCCACAAAAGGTGTATTGATTTCTCTACCCAAAAGAGCAAAAATACCAATTGTAATTAAAACATCATGCATTAAAGTAATTATAGAAACAGCTGCAAATCTGAATTCAAATCGAAAACTAATATAAGCAACAATTGCAATTGAAGCCGCAATCATAGCCAGCAGAGCATTGATTCTTAATTCTCTACCAATAGTTGGCCCGACCATTTCAGTTCTCAGCATTTCAGCAGATCTAAACTCGTCTCTAATAGCCTTATCAACAGAAGTAATTTCTTCTGATTCTAAAGTTTTAGCTCTAATTATTATGCCATTTTCTCCTGCAGATTCAGACTCCTGTATTTTACTGTCTGCTGCAATCTCTATTTTTTCTAAAACACCTCTAACTTCTTCAGTGTTGACATCTTCTGAAAAACTAAATTCCATTAAGGTTCCACCATTAAAGTCGATCCCTAAATTTAAACCATTAATCAACAAAAAGATCAAACCAATTCCAATTACTGTAAGCGATATTGTATACCAGATTTTTCTTTTTCCTAAAATATCCACTTTATTACCCCTTTCTGACCCCGAAAGATTTATTTTCACGTAATAATTTACTGCCTGAAAAGATATCAATTACATTTCTGGTGACAAAGAAAGCAGTAAACATACTGACAATAATACCTATACCCAGAGTAACAGCAAAACCTCTAACTGTACCACTGGTAAAATAGGCCAGAATAAGAGCAGTCATAATTGTTGTTACATTAGCATCAACAATGGTTGTATAAGCTCTTTTAAAACCTGCATCAATTGCCGCTCTAATAGTTTTTCCTGATTTTAATTCATCTTTTATTCGCTCGAAAATAATAATATTCGCATCAACTGCCATACCAATGGAAAGAATTAAACCTGCAATACCAGGCAGGGTTAAAGTAGCCTGCAAGCCTGCCATTGTTCCCATTAAAATCAGACCATAAATTGCCAGAATTCCAGCAGCTAAAACTCCAGGGAACCTATAATAGAATACCATATAAATGGCAACTAATAATAGTCCTAAAAGACCAGCTCTAATACTTTTTTGAATGGAAATCGCTCCAAGAGTTGGACCAACAGTTCTGGTTTCAATTACCTCTACCGGTACAGGAAGTGCACCCTCTCTGATCAATATTGCATCTTCTTCTGCCGCCTGAATATTTTCATAACCGGTAATCTGACCTCTTTCTTCAATTACCGCCTGAACAGTTGGATTGGTCAGTTGTTCATCATCTAGATTAATACTAATTTTCTCGCCCATATACTGACGAGTAATATTAGCAAACTCAGTTGAACCTTCATTAGTTAAAGTAAAGGCAATCACTGGTCTACCATACTGATCATGATCAGCCCGGGCATCCTTAACTGATTCACCAGTCATTAAGACCTCGCCAGCTGAATTTTGAAAAGTCAGCATCGCAGTTCTACCAATAGTTTCAATCGCTTCATTTGGACTATCAACTGCCGGCAGTTCGACAATTATTCGATCATCGCCCTGCCTCTGAATCATAGGTTCACTTAAGCCTAACTGATTAACACGTCTCTCGATTACACTCTGAATTCCCGTCATCACTGTGTCATTAATTTCTCGTTCTTCAGTAGGTTGAGCCTGTAATACAATATGGGCTCCCCCCTGTAAATCAAGTCCTAGATTAATCCCATGCTGCATATATAAAAATGCAGCAAAGGCCATTATAGATAAAATAATAATTAATTTAATTCGTCTTTTTTGTTTATACCTCATTAAATAAATGTCCTCCTAACAATAAACAATTAATTTTCAAATGATAATTCATAATTCTGATGATCAATAATTCTCATTTCAGTCAAAGGCCAGTAAACCCAGAATGCTTTACCTGAAATATCATCATAATCCACAAAACCTACAATACTTTCAAACCTGCTGTCAGCACTGTGATTTCTATTATCTCCTAAAACAAAAACACTTTCTTCAGGAACTTCATATGGTCCAAAATCCCCAATCGTTTTTTCTGGCAGATAATTTTCTTCAAGTTCTTCCCCATTCACATAAGTTACACCATCTTTGATATAAACAGTATCTCCGGGCACACCGATAACTCTTTTGATATATTTTTGACCTGGTGCACCTTCAGGAGAAAAAACTACTATATCTCCTCTTTCTGGTGGCTGAAATCTGTAAATGAATTTATTTACAAAAAGTCGTTCTCCATCCTGAAGAGTATTAGCCATTGACCTTCCATCCACTACAAATGACTGGGCCACAAATGTAATGATAAAGAAGGCCAGTATTCCTGCTATTACTAGAGATTGCAAAAACTCTTTGATTGCGTTTTTCACATCATTTCCCCCAGTTCTCAACTAAATAAATTATTCTTTTTCTTTTTCTGTCTCTTCAGTAATTTCTTCTTTTTTGTTGCTATCATTTTTTTCTTCCACTTTTGAGATAGCACTTTTAACAAAATCAATGTCTACATTAGAAGAAACTCTTAGACGAATATTGTTTTCCTTAAGTTTGATGATTTTACCTTTAATTCCACCTATAGTAACTATCTTATCACCAATACCAAGGTTATCCAACATATTCTGATGTTCTTTTTTCTGTTTTTGTTGAGGTCTGATTAAAAAGAACCAAAAAATACCGAAAATTAAGACCCATGGTAAAATTGCGTATAAATATTCCATTAAATATCCTCCTAATTAATTTTTTACTCTCATAACTATTTCAACAATAATTATCATATTCCTGCTAAAAGAGAAATATTATTTCAAAAAAATTATAATATTTTATTTTAATTCATATTCATTGTAGAATTTTTCTCTAAAGTTAATAAAGTTATCATTTCTGATAGCTTCTCTAATTTCTTCTGAAAGTTTTAGCATAAAGTATAAGTTATGGTATGTTGTTAATCTAACTCCAAGAATTTCATTTCTTTTGAGTAAATGCCTGATATAACCCCTGCTGTAATTTTGACAGACATGACAGTCACATTCAGAATCAAGAGGAGAAAAATCTTCCTTAAAAGTTGCATTTCTAATAGTTTTTCTGCCTGTATGAGTAAATACCTGACCATGTCTGGCAATTCTAGTCGGCATTACACAGTCAAACATGTCTATTCCGTGATATATACCTTCAATTAAATCTTCAGGAGTTCCAACTCCCATCAGATAACGAGGTTTATCTCTGGGCATCAGGGGTGTCGTATGATCAAGCATTTTATACATTTCATCTTTTGGTTCCCCCACACTCAATCCACCAATAGAATAACCTGGAAAATCAAGTTTAACTGATTCTTCGACACTTTGACGACGAAGTTCTGGATAAACTCCACCCTGAATAATACCGAATAAAGCCTGCCCCTCTGAACCTTCCATTTCCTTTTTACATCTTTCAGCCCAGCGCAGGGTTCTATTTAAAGACTTTTCTACATATTCTCTCTCAGCCGGATATGGTGGACACTCATCAAAAGCCATTACTATATCAGAAGCTAAATTCTGCTGAATCTGCATTGATTTCTCTGGAGAGATAAAGTGTTTGGAGCCATCAAGATGTGATTGAAAATAAACTCCCTCTTCTTCAATTTCTCTTAAGTCAGCCAGTGAGAAAACCTGAAAACCTCCACTGTCAGTTAATATTGGGCGGTCCCAGTTCATAAACTGGTGTAGACCACCAGCTCTAGCAATTAAATCATCACCAGGTCTTAAATATAAATGATAGGTATTCCCCAGTATAATCTGTGATCCAATTTCTTTTAATTCTCTTGAAGACATTGCTTTAACAGTAGCCTGGGTACCTACCGGCATAAAAATTGGGGTTTCAATTTTTCCATGGTCTGTAGTTATCTCACCCAGTCTTGCCTTTGATTTTTTGTTCTCCTTAAATAATTTAAAATCAAACAAACTAATCTTCCTTCCTATTTAGAATCAACATTGCATCTCCCAGGCTAAAGAATCTAAATTCATTTTTAACTGCTTTTTTATAAGCTTTTAAAACAAATTCTTTGCCAGCTAAAGCTGAAACAAGCATAATTAAAGTTGACTTCGGGAGATGAAAATTTGTAATTAAAGAATCAATTACTTTAAATTCATAACCGGGATAGATAAAAATATCTGTCCAACCCTTATATTCCTTCAGCTCACCTTCTTGAGCAGCAGATTCCAGAGTCCTGGTAACTGTTGTTCCAACAGCAACAACTTTATTGCCATTTGCCTTAACCTCTTTTATTTTAGCTGCTGTTTCAGCAGAAATTTCTGCATATTCCTCATGCATTTCATGATCTTCAATATCTTCACTTTTAACCGGTCTAAATGTTCCCAGACCAACATGAAGTGTAATATAATCTAAAATTACCCCATATTCCTGCAGCTCGTTTAATAATCGATCAGTAAAATGCAAGCCGGCTGTTGGTGCTGCTGCTGAGCCTCTCTTTTTACTGTAGACTGTCTGATAACGCTCAGGATCATCCAATTTTTCATTAATATATGGTGGTAAAGGCATTTCTCCCAGTTGATTTAAAATTTCTTCAAAGTCATAATTAGCCTGATCCCAGCTGAATTCTACAATTCTGCCGCCAAAATCAGTATATTCAACAACTTCAGCTTCTAAAATATCTTCAAAGTTAATTTTTACACCTTTTTTAGCTCGTCTTCCAGGGCGAACCAGGACTTCCCAGCGACCCTCAGCCAGTTCATTTAATAATAGGAGTTCAATTTCTGTTCCTGTTGGAATTTTTGCTCCATATAATCTGGCAGGTATCACCCGACTATTATTCATAATTATCATATCACCTGGTTCTAAATACTCTTTTAAATTTTTGAAAATATTTTCTTCAATTTTCTTTGCCTGTGGGTTTAAAACCATCAATCTGGATTCATCTCTTTCAGGAAGAGGTTTCTGGGCAATCAACTCATCCGGAAGATGATAATCAAATTCTTCTACTTTCATTTAAAAATAACCTCCAAAATCTTTTAACTTGATTAAAACTAAAAATCAATTATATACTTTTACAATAAAATTATTATTCAATATTCTGCTCAATATTAAGATGCTGATGGGCCTTTGTTGTTGCAACTCTTCCTCTTGGTGTTCTCTCTAAAAATCCAAGCTGCAGCAGATAAGGTTCATATACATCTTCAATTGTTTCAGTTTCTTCACTGATAGCAGCCGCCAGCGTATTTAATCCAACCGGGCCACCACGGAATTTGAGCATAATTGTTTCCAATAATTTATGATCAATTCTATCCAGTCCCAGTTCATCAATCTCTAATAGTTTTAAAGCAGAATCTACAACTTCCCTGTTAATTATACCATCTGCTTTTACTTCTGCAAAATCCCTTACCCTTTTTAAGAGGCGATTAGCTATTCTAGGAGTGCCTCGCGAACGACGCGCTATCTCCAGAGCTCCAT
>JBHEOV010000044.1:0-462 GCA_046260625.1 Halanaerobium sp.
ACTTAGAGATTATTATAGGAGGATCAGACATAAAACTGCCTTATTTTTTGGTCTAAGCAGTTATCTGGGGGCTTATGTTAGTGGGCTGAGAGGAAAAAAGCTGAACTTACTATATAAGCTTGGCTTAGAGATAGGTATGGCTTTTCAGATTCAGGATGATCTTTTAGATTTTGAGGGAGAAGCAGAAGAGACCGGTAAACTGCTGGCTCAGGATTTAAAAGAAGGAGTAATTACTCTCCCCGTAATTTTACTTCTAAACAGAGATGAGTATAGAAAGAAATATTCAAATTACAGTCAAAGCAGTCTGGATGATCAAATAGTAGAAGATATTATAGCTGATGTTCAAAATTCAGGGGTGCTGGAGGAAAGCAGAGATATTCTTCGAATTTTTATCAAGAGAGTCAAAAAATATCTGGCAGAACTACCAGATAATAAAGCAAAAAGAAAACTAAAAAAGCTGAT
>JBHEOV010000044.1:472-15508 GCA_046260625.1 Halanaerobium sp.
AAGTTCAGGTTGAGCGGAAATTTTAAAAATTGAAGGATAAAATTAGCCTTCTAACTATCAATCTGGATATATTTTAATAAATAATTTTGCTGATTAAAAATAACGTCGTGTTTTTATTTGAAAAATTCCGCAAGATAGTATATTATTATTTAGGTAAGAGAAAAAAGGGGTTATAGCTCAGCTGGATAGAGCAACAGATTCCTAATCTGTAGGCCGGCGGTTCAAATCCGCCTAACCCCACCATTTAAATAAGATATACTAGGGGTTTAGTCCATCTGGGCTGAGCTCTTTTTTTATCTAGATTAGTTTAAGCATCTTTAAGATATTCTTTTCTGGCCAGTTCCCTGCCTATATCAGAAAGAAAAACTTTTTCAATTAATTTTTCTTTTTTATTTCTATTTTTACTCTGCATATCATAAACATCTGGTAAATTTACCAGCCAGTCAGCATCATAGAGCAGTTTGAAATTGTTGCTGCCAACTTTCCCTGGAGTATGATGATGAGCAATAATTTCGGCAATTTCATCGATCAGCTCAAAATCAATATTTAGTGATTCCATTATTTTTCTGGCTACAGGTGGGCCTTCAATTTCCTGATAATGACCGGCACTGCTTTCATATTTAAGTTCCGCATTTTTAATACCTACATCATGGAGCACGGCAGAATAGATAATGACTTCTTCATTTATGTTTTTATCTGGATATTTTTTTCTGAAGATGTCTATCAACTCTTCTGCAAATTTAGTAACTTTTAGCGCATGATTAATTCTTTTTTTATCTTCTGCAAAATATTTTTTCATTTCTTTAATTAGTTTACTTTTTAGCATTATTAGTTCCCATTTTCTTCAATGATTTTATCCATTAATTGATTCCACTCCTGATCAA
Source organism: Halanaerobium sp. (assembly GCA_046260625.1). Classification (GTDB taxonomy): domain Bacteria; phylum Bacillota; class Halanaerobiia; order Halanaerobiales; family Halanaerobiaceae; genus Halanaerobium. The sequence continues at coordinate 1,357 of JBHEOV010000044.1, forward strand.
TTTTCTGAGCTTCAGGATGAGCATCATACCACTCAATTGATTCTCTAACTCCTCTAGCAAAAGGAACTGTTGCTTTAAAACCAGGTACAAATCGTTTAATTTTAGAGTTGTCAAAAACAACACTTACTGCTTTATCACCAAGCAGACCCCCTCTATAACTTTGATCATATTCAGCAATTTTCTCAGAAGCAACATGTACAAGGTCTACATCTTCAACACCGGCTGCTCTGGCAATAGTTCTAGTTATTTGATTCCAGTTTAAAGTTTCATCAGAAGTGATCTGGAAAGCATGTCCCAGAGCCTGCATATTGCCCAGCAGCCCCACAAAAGCTTTGGCAAAATCACTATTATGGGTCATTGTCCAGAGGGAACTACCATCTCCATGGACTAAGATTTCTTTACCTTTCCGCATTCTATCAACTAAAGACCAGGGTGCCTGATGGCTGTTTAAGGCTGCGGGTATAGAAGTTTTGCCATAAGTATGAGATGGTCTAACAATGGTGATTGGAAATTCATTTTTTCTGTATTCAGCCATTAAAATATTTTCACAGGCGATTTTATTCTGTGAGTATTCCCAGTATGGATTGGCTAGAGGAGTTGATTCGTCAATTAGATAGCTGGTCTGTGGTTTTTGATAGGCTGAAGCTGAGCTAATAAAAATATATTGATCAGTTTTTTCTCTAAAAATTTCAATATCATTTTTAATGTGTTCTGGAGTAAAAGCCACCCAGTCTACTACAGCATCGAATTTATGATCTTTTAATTTTTCTTTTGCTTCTTTTTGATTGCGGATATTTCCTTCTATTATCTTTGCTTCTGCTGGAGCCAGCTGGTTATTATTACCCCGATTAAATAAATATAGATCGATTCCTTTTTTGACGGCCAGTTCAGAAACTGCCTGACTGATAGTACCTGTTCCACCGATAAATAATACTTTCATTTTATAATTCACTCCTTTAAAAATTTAAGTTTAGTACTCAAAGCTGATTATTTTTTATTCTTACTCTAATTAATATATTCAATATCAGTCATTTTTCTCCTTTAATTGAGCAGAATTTGCAGAAAAAATTTAAGACTTAAAATAATTCATTTTTTAAGGGCTGATATAATTGCTTTAAAATTAATTTTATGAGAAAATATTAATTAAGAAAGTAAGAGATAATTATTTGATCTGAAGACTGGAATAGGTAGAATTATTGAGATTAAGTAAAAAATGAATTTGAAACAGCAGCTTCTATAAAAGAAATCTAAAGTTTAAAAAAACCAGAAATTTGAAGCTGAGAGAAGAATGTATTAAACAGAAGATAATTTAAGAATTAAATTAATAAGGAGATAAGGATTGATATTTATGAGCAAACAGCGTGTAGGAAATTCAACTTTTATTCACAATTTAAATCAGGGCTCAATTTTTAAAATTATTCATCGCCGTGGACCTATAACCAGAAAGCAGTTAGCAGAAAGTACAAGTTATAGTGCTGCAACAATTACTAACCATGTAAAAAAATTAATTGAAGAAGAATATGTTATTGAAACTGAAAAAGGAACTTCTAATGGTGGGAGAAAACCAGTTTACATCAAAGTAAATTCTAAAAAAGGATATATGCTGGCCTTAAATATTGGTGTTAATCACAGTCAATTATACCTATTTAATCTTGCCTTTGAGGTTTTGGCGTCAAAAAATATTGATATAGAACATCAAGAAGATGCCGAATTTAATCTGCTGCAGATCAAAGATCAAATTGAGCAGCTGCTGGATGAGCAGCAGATAAAGAGAGAAAAAATTCTGGGCCTGGGAGTCGGAGTGCCGGCTTTAATTGATCGAGAAAAAAACAGCCTCGAATTTGCCCCCAATTTAGGTTGGCGTGATCTGGAAATACCCAAATTTTACGCTCAGTACTTTGATTTTCCGGTGCTGCTTGAAAATGAAGCCAAGGCAGCAGTAATTGGAGAAAAGGAATTTGTTTATCCTGATATTGAAAATCTTGTTTTTGTTTCAATCAATGAAGGTATCGGTTGTGGAATTCTTTTAGACGGTAAATTATATACAGGTGCCAGTGGTAATGCAGGTGAATTCGGTCATTTGATAATTGATAGTGATGGCCCTAAATGTCACTGTGGAAATGATGGCTGCTGGGAAACATTAGCTTCAGAATCATATTTTCAGGATAAAGTTAACAGCTATTTAGACAGTGATTTAAGTATTGATCAAATGTACCAGCTTGATTTTGAAAAAGATGAAAAGTTAAAAAGTATAATTAAAAGCGGAGTCTGTAATATTGGAATTGGTCTGGTAAATATAATCAACAGCTTGAGTCCGGAGCATATAGTTATCGGTGGAGGTATTATCAGAGCTGAAGGTTACTTGATGGAAAATATCAATCAAATTATTGATCAAAAATCTTTAAGAATTTCACGCGAATTTGTAGACCTTAAATTTACTGAGTTGGAGGGTCTGGCAACTATTTATGGGCTGGCGGCTCAAGTATTTAATCTGAGTGTAGAGATAGTGAGTTAAATTATTTTCTTCCGGCTTGTCTTTTAATTAAAATAATCTATATTCAAAATATATAAAAAATAGAAGCTATTTAAATCGTCGGTGATTATACCGGCGGTTTTTGTTGTAAAAAAATATAATAAATGATAAGATAAATGATAAGAATTATAAATTATTTAATCAGAGCAGTAGAGTTTTGAGTATTTACTTTAAAGGAGAAAGGAAGATTTATGTGAAAGCAATTATTAGTGTAATTGGTGTTGATCAGATAGGAATTATCGCTGAAGTTAGTACACTTCTGGCAGAGGAAAAGGTGAATATTGTAGATATTAACCAGACAATTCTTGATGAATATTTTACAATGACCATGCTGGTTGAACTTGATTCTCTGGAAATTCCGCTGGAAGAATTGAAAAAAGAATTAAAAGAAAAAGGAGAAAAGTTAGGAGTATCTATTAAATTACAGCATGAAGATATTTTCCGCTCCATGCATCGAATTTAAGTCCAACTTTTGAGTTAAGCTTGTTGAAGATGATTTTAATGTTTAGAGCTTGAGAGGAAGTGAGTATATGTTAAATACATACGAAATAATGGAAACAATTAGAATGTTGGAAGAAGAAAAATTAGATATCAGAACTGTTACTATGGGGATTTCTTTAAATGACTGTGCAGATAGTGATGGAGCTAAAGCTAGAGAAAAAATATATAATAAAATTGTAAAATATGCAGGGGATTTAGTTAAAACAGCTGAGGAAATTGAAGTTAAATATGATATCCCAATTATTAATAAGAGAATTTCTGTTACCCCAATCTCGCTGGTTGCTGCAGCAAGTGAAGATGATAATTACATAGAATTTGCAAAAACTTTAGATGAGGCAGCAAAAGAGGTAGGTGTTGATTTTATTGGAGGTTTTTCTGCTTTAGTTCATAAAGGAATGACAGAAGCTGATAAAAAGTTAATAGAATCAATCCCAGAGGCGCTGGCCCAGACCGAAAGAGTTTGTTCTTCAGTTAATATTGGTACTACCAGAGCTGGTCTTAATATGGATGCCGTTGCCAAAATGGGTCAGGTTGTAAAAAAATGTGCAGAACTTACAGCAGATAACGGTGGAGTGGCAGCCAGTAAGCTGGTTGTTTTTGCCAATGCTCCCGAAGATAATCCATTTATGGCAGGTGCCTTCCACGGTGTCGGTGAAGGTGAATGTATGATAAATGTAGGTATTTCTGGACCGGGTGCAGTCAAAGCCGCTCTAACTAGAGTTAAAGGAGAGCCCTTTGATCAGGTTGCAGAAACTATTAAAAAGACTGCTTTTAAAATTACAAGAATGGGACAGCTGGTTGCAGAAGAGGCATCAGAAAAGCTGGGTGTAACAGCAGGTATTGTTGATCTTTCTTTAGCACCAACCCCAGCAGTAGGAGATAGTGTTGCCAGAATCCTGGAGGAAATGGGAGTAGAAGTTGCTGGAGCTCATGGAACTACAGCCGCTCTGGCTTTATTAAATGATGCAGTTAAAAAAGGTGGAGTAATGGCTTCTTCCCATGTCGGAGGTTTAAGTGGAGCTTTTATTCCAGTTAGTGAAGATGCAGGCATGATAGAAGCAGTAGAAAAGGGAGCTTTAAGTTTAGAGAAATTGGAAGCGATGACAGCAGTCTGTTCAGTTGGTCTGGATATGATTGCAGTTCCTGGTAAAACAACTGCTGATACAATTTCTGCAATTATTGCGGATGAAGCTGCTATTGGAATGGTCAATCATAAAACTACAGCAGTCAGAGTAATTCCAGTCCCCGGTAAGGATGTTGGCGAAGAAGTAGTTTATGGAGGTTTATTCGGAAGAGCTCCAATTATGAAAGTTAGTGATTATTCGAGCAGTGATTTTATTGCCAGAGGTGGAAGAATTCCAGCACCACTGCAGAGTTTAAAGAATTAAAAAATTGGAGGGAATTTGATGAGTGAGCTAAGTATTAGTAAAAAAGAATTCGGAAAATTAGAAGATGGAAGAAGCGCAGATTTATATACTTTAGAAAATGAAAATGGAATGAAAGTAGAAATAACAAATTTCGGAGGCATTATAGTTAGGCTTTATGTTCCGGATAGAGATGGAAATTTGGAAGATGTTGTCCTGGGTTATGATAAATTAGAACAGTATTTTAATGATCCTAATTATTTTGGAGCTTTAATCGGGCGTTATGGAAATAGAATCGCAGAAGCCAAATTTGAGCTTGAAGGCAGTACATATCAGCTTGAAGTTAACGAAGAACCTGCCGGTCATCCCTGCTGTCTGCATGGAGGAGAAGAAGGTTTTAATCTAAAACTCTGGACAGCAAAAGAGGCTGTAATTGACGGCAGAAAAGGAATCAAACTGAGCTACTTAAGTGAAGATGGTGAAGGAGGTTTTCCCGGCAATTTAAAAGCCGCAGTTTATTATACTTTAAGTGAAGATAATAAATTAAGGGTAGAATATAGAGCTGAAACAGATCAGCCAACAGTAGTTAATTTAACTCAGCACAGTTATTTTAACTTAAAAGGACATGGAGAAGGCAGTATAGAAGATCATCTCTTATATATCAATGCTGATTACTTTAATCCTGTGGATGAAGGGATGATACCTACCGGTGAAATTAAAGAGGTTAAAGATACACCTTTTGATTTTACCGCAATTGGAGAACTGGGTAAAGGAATTAATGCAGATATTGAACAGTTTAAATATACAGGTGGTTATGATCATAACTGGGTCTTAAATCGTGAGGGTGAAGGCTTAGAACTGGCTGCTAGAGTAATTGAAACTCACAGTGGTAGACAGCTGGAGGTCTGGACAACCGAACCAGGAGTTCAATTCTACAGTGGTAATGGTATTGATCCAAATGGCCCTGCTAAGGATAATAAAGATTATATTAAAAGAGGGGCTCTCTGTCTGGAAACACAGCATTATCCAGATTCTCCCAATCATGAGAATTTTCCAGCTACAGTATTAAGGCCTGGAGAAGAATATAGAACTGTGACAGAATTTAATTTTGATATAATTTAAATAAATAAAATATTTAAAAGCCCGTACAGTGTGATCAAGCTGGCGGGCTTTTTTTAAATTTAATGATTGATATTTTCTATAGTCTGGGTTGCATCTTCGATTGCTTCTCTGTAGAGCTTAAAAATAACTTTGCTGTCCAGATCATATTTTAATTCTAATTTCTCTACCTGATTCCAGTCTGCTTTTTCAAAATAAGTAATCAATTTTAATATCTCTCCTATTTTTCCTTCCTGATTTAAAATAGCTTCTTTGATTTCGTCAGTTAAAGAGAGTTCTTTAATGATATTTTTAAGCGGTCGGTCTAAATAAGCATCGAGCATTGAAAGAATTCCTGCAGTATAATATTCTGAGCTTTTATCTTTTAAATTAAAGTTAATTGCTATTAATTCTGCCATTCTGGCTCTGACTAAAGTATTGTTAAAAAGAGCATCTGGTTTATCATCACTTAATCCTTTAATAAAATATAGCATTGCCCATTTTTTCAACTTATTTAAGCCCAGTAAAGCAGCAGCCTGCTTAATTGAAGAGACTTTATAGCCATAAATAGCAGCATTGATTGTTCTTAAAAGACTGTAAGACATGGATATATCATTCTTGATTATTTTAGATATTTCTTTAAAATCAGGTTCAGGCAAATTTAATTCATTGATTACCTGCAAATAATTAAACTTATATGATGGAATTTTGCGGGTGGAAATTGTATCAGGTTTTGTAAAAAAGTAGCCCTGAAAATAGTCATATCCCATCTGATAAGCAGACTTAAATTCTTCATAACTTTCTATTTTTTCTGCCAGAAATTTTACATCTGGATTATAATTTATTTTTATTATGTCCATTATTTCTTTTCTTCGCTGACCTTTAGTCTGCAGAAAATCTATTTTAATAATATCTGCCATTTCAATTAATGGTATTAGTTCTTTCTGATAAATAAAATCATCAAGTAAAAGTATATGACCTGAATCCTTTACTTTTTGGGAAGAATTAATTAATTCCTGATCAACCTTAATATTTTCCAGTATTTCAATTCCGATTTTTTTCTGTGGTAAAAGTTCTGCTATTTCAGATTTAATTAATTCAGCATTAAAGTTAATAAAAGCATGTTTACCTCCGGTTAAATTATCAAGTCCTATCAGATCAAGGCTGCTGGTAATTACCTCGGCAGTAGCCTGACTCCCATCAAATGCTTTTTCTTTATTAAAAGTTCTAAAAAGCAGCTCATATGCAATTGTTTCTTTTTGTCTATTTAAAATTGGCTGTCTGGCGACTATAGAATTACCCATTACTATCAGCCCACTTTCATTTTTATTAATAATTTCTATATATTATCTATTTCTCAAAAACTTAGGAAATTCCTGCTTTTTTATTAGCTTATTAGTTGCTAAATATAGATAAAATCTCTTATAAAATTGTTAAAATTACAAAAATTAAAAATAAAACAACTTTTTCTCTTAAATAAAGAAGGAATATTAGGAGCGGTATTGAATATATAAAATAGATAATGGACTATAAAATTAAGAAGGGGGATTTTTTAATGAAAAAAATTATGGTAGTTTTAGTTGTAATGGCAATGTTTTTATTTTCCTTCAATGTGTTTGCACAGGCTCAGAGCAGCTGGTCATTTAAAGCAGGACTTGATTTTGGCTCTACAATAGAAATTGGTAATGCTGAGCATAATTCAGAAATGGGTTATTCATTAATTGGAGAATATAAGATGGCTTATATGGAGAACTGGAATCTTGGAGCAGGTTTAGCTTATCAGTTAAATAGAAAAGATGAAAATGCTGATGTAGATTTTGGTTTTACTCCTTTTTATGGTCTGGCTGAATACAGAATGCAGGACAGTCCATTCTATTTTGTAGGACATTTAGGCTTTGCATCTTTCAGTTTTGATCATCCAGATGCTGATGACAGCAGCGGCGGCTTATATTATGCCCTTGGTGGTGGAATGGATTTAGGTCAGAGATATGAAGCAGAAGTTCTATATACTAATAATAGTGGTGAGAGTGATAATGACGATGTAGATTACTCTAAGTTCACAGTAACCTTTGGTATGAGATTCTAATTTAAAACTAATAAATTAAAGGCCTTCTTCTAAAAGTTAGAAGAGGGCCTTTTTTCTGATTAAAATATTGTTTTTGTCAGCATAAAGCCTGCATAAATCCCTACAATTCCCATGACTCCAGATAATGTTGGAGGAGCAGGAATAGGTAATTTTAGAAAAGAAAAAAGACCTCCTACTATTAAACCTGAGATTGCTGCTAAAAATGCTTGATTCATAATTAATTCTCCTTTATATAAATTTCATTTTTTGGTTAGACGTCAGACAACTAACACCGTTACCTATTTTATTATATTTTAGTTCTTTTGTCAAAAAAATTATTTCAAAAATTAAAGAAATTTTTCATGGTTTTGACTTTTTTTATTTTGGATGTTAACATATATTTAATCTCAATAGTTGTGCAAACGTTTGAACACTAAAATTTTCCAGATTAATAATTATAAGATTATAAGAGTTTAACAAGCAGCAGCTGGAGTTTTCAAAAGTGCACAAAGAATAATCTGAATTAAAAATAACTATATAACTTATATAAGCAGAGTTACTTTTCTTCGACAAAGAAGCAGGGTAGCTTTTTTTAATTAATTAACAAAATTAGGGGGATTCTATGTTAATTAGGAGACAAAAAAAATTAATCATTAGTGCTTTAATCTTATTCTTAGTTTTTTTCACACCACTTTTGGCTGCAGAAACAGTTCCAGATGGACATCTCAGGATTCACTTTCAAAATAGCAGTCAGAATTACGAAAATCTGGGGCTTTGGCTCTGGCAGGATGTAGCAGAATGGTCAGAAGAGAAAGGAGCCTGGCCGGATGGAGCAGAGGATATTGAAGGGGCTGAACGAGATGATTATGGTCCCTATTTAGATGTCGAACTTGTTGACAACCCTGAAGAGATCGGTTTTTTAATCAATAACGCTCAGGGAGAAAATTTAAGTGGAGATTTAATTGTTGAGATTCTTTCTGAAAATATGGATGAGATCTGGCTTCGAGAAAAAAATAGTGAATATAATATTCATTTAACTGAACCGATTAAGCTGCCTGAAAATACAGTCAGAATATATTTTAAAAATAATGATAATAATTATGAAGACTGGGGTATCTGGAAGTGGGGAGATGTAGCTCAGATTTCAGAAAATGAAGGAGAATGGCCCACTGCTGCCAGTCTTTTTCCGGAAGATCAGATTTCAAAACATGGAACATATTTAGATATTAAACTTAAAGATGATGCTGAACAGATAAATTTTTTAGCAGTAAATACTAAAACAGGAGAGCAGACAGCAGATATGAATATTTCAAACTTAGATGATAAACAGTTATTTATCCATCAAGATTTAGACAAAGTATATAAAAACCCATACTATAGTTCAGATTCTAACTTAATTACAGCTCGACTTTTAGATTCAAAAATAGAACTTAGGTTTTCAACTACTGATGGTTTGAGTGTTCAGGATTTAGATGAAAATTTGAGTCTGATAAACAAATGGAAAGTTCAGCCAAAAATTGAAAATATAAAAATTGTTGATCAAAACACTGTTGAGCTTTACGGTGCTTTTCATCTAGAAGATGCCCCGTATCAGATTGTCTTAGGAGATAAGGAATATGATGTAGTTAGAAGCTGGCGCCTAATAGATCAAAAATACAGTTATGATGGAGAGTTGGGCCCTCAATTAAATAAAGACGGTTCAGCCAGTTTAAAAATTTGGTCACCTGAAGCTGAGAGTGTGGCTCTTAAATTATATGATAAAGATGATCAGTATCAGGTACTAAAAGAAAATTTAGAAATGGAAAAGAACAATAAAGGTGTCTGGGAGCTTACTTTAAATAATAAAAACACAGGGATTGAAAATTTAGAAGGATATTATTACCACTATTTAGTTGAACATGATGGAAAAACTAATTTAGCATTAGATCCCTATGCACCTTCGATGGCAGCCTGGAAATATCATCCTTCAGATGAAGGACCTGAATATAAATCAGGTAAAGCAGCAATCGTTGATCCTGCTGCAGTCGGGCCAGAACTTGACTATCCTGAAATAGATAATTTTGAAAAAAGTGAAGATGCAATTATTTATGAAGTTCATGTTAGAGATTTGACCTCTGATCCAGCAATTGCCGAGGAACTTGAATCACAGTTTGGAACCTTTGCAGCTTTTAAAGAAAAGTTAGATTATATAGAAGATTTAGGTGTTACTCATATTCAACTGCTGCCAGTTATGAGCTATTATTTTGGTGATGTAACTGCAAATGATCAGAGATTGTTAGAATATTCATCTGCAAATAACAATTACAACTGGGGTTATGATCCACACAGTTATTTTTCTCTTAGTGGAATGTATTCCGAAAATCCAAAAGATCCGGTCCGGAGAATTGAAGAATTTAAGGAGCTAGTTGCTGAGATTCACAGCAGAGATATGGGAGTAATTTTAGATGTCGTATTTAACCATACAGCTCGAGTTCATTTATTTGAAGATTTAATGCCCAATTATTATCACTTTATGAAATTAGACGGTTCGGCCAAAACCAGTTTTGGTGGAGGACGTCTGGCTACAACTCACAAGATGAGCAGAAAATTAATGGTTGATTCGATTGCTTACTGGGTGGATGAATTTAAAGTAGATGGTTTCCGCTTTGATATGATGGGAGATCATGATGCAGAAAGCATAGAGATGGCTTATCAGAAGGCAAAAGAGTTAAATCCTAATATTTTAATGATTGGAGAAGGCTGGAGAACCTATGAAGGTGATGATTTATATCCAGATGTAAGAGCTGCAGATCAGGACTGGATGCAGTACACTGATACTGTTGCAAGTTTTTCTGATGATTACAGAAATATGATCAAGTCTGGATTTGGTGCAGAAGCTGAGCCCCGTTTTGTAACCGGTGGTGAGGTTAACATTGAGCGGATAATCAGTAATATCAAGGCTCAACCACTTAATTTTGAGGCTGATGATCCTGGAGATGTAGTAACTTATGTTGAATCTCATGATAATATGACTGTTCATGATGTAATTGCTATTGCTACTGAAAGTGATCCAGATAAAGAAGAAACGGAAATTCAGCAGCGGCTGCGGCTGGCTAATTTAATGGTATTAACCTCACAGGGAAGGGTTTTTCTGCATGCCGGTCAGGAATATGGAAGAACTAAACAATTCAGAACTGAAACTCAAAAGATACCGCCTTCCTCTTTTGTTGGTTTAAACAAAGAAGGGCAGGAGTTTAAATATCCCTATTTTATTGATGATAGTTATGATTCTACAGATGCAGTTAATATGATTGAATGGGAAAAAATTTATGAAAGTAAAACACATCAAAAAACTGTGGATTATACTAAAGGATTGATTAAACTTCGACAGTCAGATGAAGTTTTTCAACTGGCTGAGCAGGAAGAAATTGAACAAAAAGTTAAAGCTATTAAAAGTAGTGAGATCAAAGAAGATGATCTTGCTGTAGCTTATCAACTTGAGGGAGATAATTATCAGTATTTTATATTTGTAAATGCTGATAATAAGTCTAGAGAAATTTCAACTCCAATTGACTTAAGATCAGCTGAAATAATAGTTGATCAAAGTCAGGCTGGAACAGCTAAAATTGAAAAGCCGATAGGTTTAAAAATATTTGAAGATAGTATCCAGCTGGAAGCACTAACAGGAGCAGTTATAAAAATAAAAAATAAAAAGTAAAGAGCAGATGAGCAGTCTAAATGGCTGCTCATTTTTGAATTAATATCTAAAAAATAAATAATTATTCATTTTAGCTGCTGCAGTGCCAGCTTTTCAAAAAGCAGGAATAAATAAATTTTTAGAGAAATTAATTAAATAGATAAGGAAATTAATATTCTTAATATTTAAGTGAAGATATTCTGGCTAAATTTTTGTTTTCAAATTATAAGGAGGTAATATTATGTCCTGGAAAGATTTTGCTGAAGAACTTGTTGGAACTTCAAAAGAGGCTGTTAAAAAAGTAGCTGAATACGCTGAAGATTATAGAATTTATCCGCGCTCAATAATTAAAGAAGGAAAATCTTTTTATTTTCTGGCAAAGATTGATCAGAAAAAGAAACTGGTTATTTTAAACAAATCGAAGAATTTTGAACTTTTTCAGGGTAAAATTGAAGAACTTGCAGGTTTTAAAGCCAAGATAGCTCCTTTAAGTCACTATAATGCTGAACTTTTAAGAAAAACTTTTCCATTTACTGCTCCTCAGACTTTAGGTAATGAAAGCGCAAGTATTGGCCTGGGAGATAGACTGGGAATTGCAACTCCAGGTCATATTGAAGCAGTTAAGGGGAGTAAAGCAATGCCTGTTTTTGCACAGCAGTCAGTTCGTGAACTTAATTTAACCGGAAGAACTTTTAAGTCAGTACTTGATGATGTCAGCTGGGCTGTTTTTCAGGAAGGATATCAGGATGGTTTTGCTGCTGATGCTGATCTTTTAAAAGCAAAGCCTGATATAGAAGAAGCTTTAGAACTTGGATATACAATGTTAACTCTTGACTGTGGAGATTATATTGATCAGAATCTTGATCAGTTGTCTGATACTGAAATTGAAAATGCTTATCAGGAGGTCCCTGACTATTTAAAAGAAGGGCTGGAAGATCAGTATTTAGATAAAACTTTTGTTTTAAATTCTGGCTATCAACTAGAATATAATCAGGAAAATTTTAAAGAAATAGTTTTAATGTATTATAAAATGTTGGGTTTTGCTAAAGAAATTCAGCATCTCTTAAAAAAATCTGATCGAAATCTAGATTTTGAAATTTCAATTGCAGAAACTTCAATTCCTACTTCAGCAGAAGCTCACTTTTTTGTGGCAAATGAATTAAAGAGAAATAATATTAAAATTAATTCGCTGGCACTTCGTTTTGTGGGTGAATTTGAAAAAGCTATTGATTATAGAGGTGACTTAGATCAGTTTGAAAAGGAATTTAAAGTTCATGCTGATATTGCTGATCGTTTTGGTTATAAGTTGAGTATTCATTCTGCTGGTGATAAGTTTAGTCTTTTACCGATTATTGGCCGCCAGACTCAGGATAGAGTTCATATTAAGACTTCTGGAATAAACTGGCTGGAAGCAATTAGAGTAGTTGCCGAAAATGATCCCTCTTTATATAGAGATATTCATACTTATGCCTTAGAGAAATTTGAGGCTGCAAAGAAATATTACGATGTGAATACTGATTTAGCTAAAGTGCCGGAGCTGGCACAGTTGAGTGATCAGGAGTTGAGTGAGCTGCTGGATATCAATGAAGTAAGACAGCTGCTGCATATTACCTATGGCTTCATACTACAGGATAAAAAAGATGGCCGTTTTCTTTTTAGAGATAAATTATATAAATTCTGGGATGAATATGACAAAGAATACCGGCGAGCCTTAGAAAATCATATTGGCAAACATCTAAACAAACTCGGCTTTTATGAAAATTAATTACAAAAAATAAAATATTATTCATAAATAAAGGATAATTTTGATGTTTGAAGAATTAATAAAATAACATAATATAGAAATAATTAATTTTTAAGTATAAGGAGGAGGCATATGTTAAAAAAGTTTTCAATTTTCTTTTTATTATTATTGTTGTTATTTGCTTTAAGTGGATGTGACCAGTTTTATTTTAAAGATTATGAAGCTTCGGGAAAGGTAGAAGATAGTAGTGGAACAGGAATTCAAGGAGCAACAATAAATTTTAGTGATGGCTCATCAGTTAAATCATTATCTGATGGTAGTTGGAAACAGACAGGACTTAAAGGAGATATAGAGATTACTCCTAAAAAGAGTGATTATACTTTTACTCCTACTGCTCATCAACTTTCTCAATTAGATGAGAATAAGGATAATATAATTTTTAAAGCTGATTCAAATGGAACAGATTCCGATGACGGTGAATCTGGTGGAGAAGATGGTTCTGATGATAGTGATGAGGTAGAAGAAACATTTACAGCTAGTGGAACTATAACCAGCAAATCAGAAGAAGCAATACCAGAAGTAGTATTAACTTTTGATGATGGTAGTTCACCTGTTAAGACTGGTACAACTGGTGAATGGGAAAAAACAGGTTTAACTGGAAATGTTACTGTGACTCCAGAGATAGAGGGATGGCAGTTTGAAACAGCAAACAAAACTGTAAATCCTGATGAAAAAATAGCAGATTTTACTGCTAGTCCCAAAAAAGACTACAGTCATTATAGTTTATCAGGTGAAATTTATAATAATGATAGTTTAAATTTAACAATTATTATTGAAAAAGATGATGGCACAATTATCAATAGGACCGTAACTGATGAAGGTGGAAACTGGCAAGTTAATCATGTTTGGGGTAAAGTTAATATAAAACCGCAAACTAAAGAAACGGTTATTGGCTATGAGCCTGAAATTCAAACCGCTTCAATGGAAGACGATAATATTAAATTTACAGCAACAGCTGAAGATCAGTCATATACAGCAACAGGAAGTGTAACTGACGGTAATGGAGATCCAGTATCTGGAGTAGTATTAAGCTTTAGTGATGGAAGTGATACAGTTAAGACAGGTTCAGATGGAAACTGGAAGAAAGCTGGTTTAGTTGGAGAAATAACAG
>JBHEOV010000045.1:0-5813 GCA_046260625.1 Halanaerobium sp.
AGACTGCTGTATTAATTTACAGCAGTTTTAATTTTTAATAGTGATTTTTTGCATCTGTTATTTTTTTAGCCTCTTAACGAACTCATGTTTGTAAAAAAGCAATGAATATGTTATGCTATAGTTAAACAAATGTTCGCAAAAGAGAAGGAGGGAGTATTTTGATGCAGCCTGACTACAGCGATGTACCGCGGGATCAAATTCTATGTGTTGATATGAAATCATTTTATGCCAGCATTGAACTGGTTAAAAGAAATATTCATCCACTTAAGGGGTATCTGGCTGTGATTGGTGATAAAAAAAGAAAGGGCTCAGTTGTTTTAGCGGCTTCTACTGCTTTAAAGAAAAAATATGGAATTAAAACAGCCCACCGTTTATTTCAGATTCCTGATAAAGAAGAAATTATACTGGCTGAAGCAAATATGGGACTTTATCTTGAAGTTTCAATGAAAATAACAGAAATTTTCAATTCTTATCTGCCGCTGGAAGCAATCCATATTTATTCGATAGATGAAGCATGGCTTAAACTAAATGGAAGCCAAAAAAAATATGGTGATCCAGTTGAGCTGGCAGTAAAAATTAAAAAAGAAATCTGGGATAAATATCGCTTACCCTGCAGTATGGGAATCGGTCCCAATATGTTTATGGCCAAAGTAGCAATGGATAATGAGGGTAAAAAAACCGGTCTCTGCCGCTGGGATTATGAGGATATCCCCGATAAATTATGGCCGCTCAAACTTTCTGACTGCTGGGGAATTGGCAGCCGGACTGAAAAAAAACTGAATAAAATTGGGGTGTATACAGTCGGCGAGCTGGCTCAACTGCCCTTAGATTACCTTGAAAATAAGTTTGGGATTATTGGTAATCAGCTTTATTATCACGCCTGGGGTATTGATTATTCGCAGGTAGAGGGACATTTTAATGATCGAAAAAAAGCAGTTGGACGCGGAATTACTCTTTACAGAGATTATACTGAACTTGATGAAATTAAAACTGTAATTTTCAATCTGGCAGAAGAAGTGACTAAAAGAGTGCGTCAGAACAATCTAAAAGGTAAAACTGTTTCGCTTTCTCTTGGATATTCTAAAACTGAAAATAAAAAAGGATTTTCCAGACAGTTGAGCCTGGAAAAAAGAACAGACATGACAAAAGATATTTATCAGGCAGCAGTTAGCATTTTGATCAAACATTATCAGGCAGAAAAGGTAAGGAAAATCAGCCTTTATCTGACTAAATTTACAGAAAGTGATTATCAGCAGTTAAATTTATTTGAAAATGATTTAAAAAGAGCAGAAATTAATCAGCTGCGGGATCAGCTGGCTCAAAAAATGGGTAAAGATGTTTTATATTATGCCCGCAACTTAGAAGCAGGAAATATTAAAGAGAGAATTGAAAATACCATCGGCGGTCATCACAAATAATTAAAGTTCAAGCTCTATAATCTGGTCAAACTTTAAACTTGTAATTTCTTGATTAATCTGTTCAATTTTAAGCTGTTTTTGATATTTCTCAACTTTTGAAATTTTCCCTTTAATATTTTTGATTTTTTTATCCTGATAAAATTTAATGCTGACAGTTAAATTATTAGTTAAAGCTTCTTCAATTTTAAAATTGAATTGATTAAGCTGTTGCTGATCCAGTTCTGGTTTTTCTACATCTTCTTCTCGCATTTTTAATTCCTTTAGTTTTTTTTGATGTTCAACCAGCATTAAGGAATTCCACTTTTTATTACCTCTATCTTTGAAATTCATAATTTCAGCTCCTTTCAATTGTAATTTTAACATACATATGTTTGGTAAACAAGATTTATATTAAAAATTTATTGTCAGAATGTAGAATTAAAGTTGAGTATGATATAATTAATTTAATCAAAGTTGACTATTTTAAATAAATTTTGGCTCAAATTATTTCTAAAAAAATACTAAACTGAAAGGCAGGAGTTGAATTAGATGAAAATTTTAGTTACAGGTGGAGCTGGTTTTATCGGCAGTAATTTTATTCATTATCAGCTAGAAAATTATGATGATCAGATTATAAATGTTGATAAATTAAGCTATGCCGGTAATCTTGATAATCTAAAGAATCTAGAATCAAATCCTAATTATGAATTTAAACAGTTGGATATCTGTGAGCAAGAAAAAATTGATCAAATTATGCACCGCGGCATCGATTATATTGTTAATTTTGCAGCCGAATCTCATGTTGACCGCAGTATTGAAGATCCTTCAGTCTTTATTAAAACTAATGTTGAAGGAACTCAGAATTTACTTGATTTAGCTTTAAAGTTTGGAGTTAACAAATTTGTGCAGATATCTACAGATGAGGTTTACGGCAGTCTGGGAGAAAAGGGTAAATTTACCGAAGATAGTCCTTTAAATCCTTCCAGTCCCTATTCTGCTTCTAAAGCTGCTGCTGACCTTTTGGTTAGCTCTTATGCGAAAACTTATGATTTACCGGTCAATATTAGCCGCTGCTCAAATAATTTTGGTCCCTATCAGTATCCAGAAAAATTAATTCCACTTTTTATTATTAAGGCTCTGCATGATGAAAAATTACCTCTCTATGGTGATGGCAGCAATATTAGAGACTGGATTTATGTTAAAGATCACTGTCGAGCAGTTGATCTGCTCATGCGTCGAGGCAAAAAGGGGGAGATATATAATATCGGAGCTGATAATGAGAAAAGCAATTTAGAAATAACTAAAAAAATTCTTTCACTTTTATCTAAATCAGAACTTTTAATCAAACATGTAGAAGATCGCCGTGGTCATGATTATCGCTATGCAGTTGACAGCAGTAAAATTAAAGCTGAATTGGGTTGGAAGGCAGAATTTGATTTTGAAAAAGCACTGGCAGGAACTTTAAACTGGTATCTTGACCATCAAGAATGGTGGCAGAAGCTGCTTTAATTTAAAGAAAGCTTTTAAGTTTAATATCTAATTTTTGTGATTAACTCTTGTTATTTATTCTGATTAATAATATAATTAATTAGGAACATTAGTTAAAAACAATATTTACTAAACTATATTATATAGGTGATGAGAGGGTGTATTTATGCATATTGAAAGTCTTAAGTATTTTCAGGAGATAGCAGAGGTCAAAAGCATCTCAAAAGTGGCAAATAATTCTCATATTTCTCAGCCAGCCTTAAGTCAACAGATACAAAAATTGGAAGACTCACTGGGAAAAGATCTTTTTATTCGCAGCAATCGAGGTGTTAAATTAACAAAATCTGGTGAGATAGTTTTAAAATATGCAGATAATATAATAAGAACTTATAATAAGATGCTTTCTGATTTAAATGATCAGAAAAGTAAAGAAATTAAAATAGAGGGAGAGTATACTATTGCAACTTACTGTCTCCCCTGTGCTATTTTAAATATGAATTTAAAATTTACAAATCATAAGTATAACCTGGTTGCATCTTCTTCGGATAAAATTGAACAGGATGTTTTAAGTGATATCTGTGAGGTGGGATTTACAACTAAACCTGCTCAGGCAGAAAATTTACATTCAGAAAAAGTAATTAATGAGAAAGTTGTATTAATTTCTCCACCTGCATTTGATCTGCCGGAAAAGATTGAGCTGACAGAAATTTTAGATCATAAATTTGTAATTTTAAAAGAAGACTGCATAATTAAAGAAAATTTTAAAGATGCACTGGCAGATCTGGGCCATAATTTTTCTGAAATAGAGATCATTTCTCAACTGGATTCTACAGAAGCAATTAAAACTTTAGTCCGTAAGGGTTATGGAGTAGCTTTTGTACCTTATAATGCAGTTAGAGATGAATTTA
This sequence comes from Halanaerobium sp., assembly GCA_046260625.1. Classification (GTDB taxonomy): domain Bacteria; phylum Bacillota; class Halanaerobiia; order Halanaerobiales; family Halanaerobiaceae; genus Halanaerobium. Next base: position 3,794 of record JBHEOV010000045.1, read on the forward strand.
GTGCCAAAGAAATTAATGTTTCTCGAATTAAAGATTATGATCTCGATTATGATATTTATATGATTAATAAAAAGGCTGAATTTTTATCTGATAATGTCAGAGATTTTATAGCTAATTTCAAAAAGTTGGGCAAACATATTTGTTATTAATTGGTATTTTAAAGATAAATATTGGGAGACGGAGAAATCATGATGGGTAAAATAGATTTTAATAAAATTTATTTAAGTGGAAAAGAAAAAGAGTATATAGCAGATGCATTAGATAAAGGCAATATTAGTGGTGATGGTTATTTTACTTCTAAGGTAAGTGAATTTCTGGAAGAAAAGTTTGATTTAAAGCGGGTCTTAATGACTACCTCAGCCACTCATGCTTTAGAAATGGCGGCTCAGCTCCTTAATTTAAAAGAAGGTGATCAGGTTATTATGCCCTCTTTTACTTTTAGTTCTACAGCTAATGCTGTACTTAAAGAAGGGGCCAGACCTGTATTTGCAGAAATTAGGCCTGATACCTTTAATCTTGATCCAGCCGATTTTGAGGCTAAAATAACTGAAAGAACTAAAGCTGTAATTCCGGTTCATTATGCCGGTATCAGCTGTGAGATGGATCAGATTAAAGAAATAGCAGCTAAAAATGATATTCAGATTATTGAAGACGCAGCTCATGCAGTTAACAGCTTTTATAAAGGTGAGGCAGCAGGGGGGCTCGGTGATTTTGGCTGCTACAGTTTTCACGGCAGCAAGAATTTTGTCAGTGGTGAAGGTGGCGCTTTAATTATTAATTCTGAGCAGGAAGAGCTGCTCGAAAAGGCTGAAATCATCAGGGAGAAGGGGACAAATCGATCTCGTTTTCTGCGGGGAGAAATTGATAAATACAGCTGGGTTGGAAAAGGCTCCAGTTATCTGCCATCTGATATTTTGATGGCTCTTTTATTTTCTCAACTGGAGAATCTGGATTATATTACTGCTCAAAGGAAAAAAATATTTGATTATTATAATCAGCATTTAAAAGAATTTTTGGCTGAAGACTTTCTGGAAGTAATGCCAGAAGTACCAACTGATAGGAAGAGTAATTATCATATTTATTATCTTAAATTTAAAAATCAAAAAATAAGAGATTATGTTTTGAAAAAGCTCCGCCAGCAAGGGATAGAGGCTACTTTTCATTTTCAACCTCTACATTCTGCACCGATGGGAAAAAGTTTAGGTTATCAAAAAGAAGATCTTAAACTGACAGAAGAAATTGCAGGCAGTCTGCTTCGACTGCCTATTTATCCAGATCTTTCTCAAAGAGACTTAGAATATATTATTGATGCTTTAAGCGATATTTTTAGTCAATTAAAGCAAGTAGGTGTTTAGAGCATGTCAGATTTGATTTCTATAGTAGTTCCGGTCTATAATGGAGAGAATTCTTTAGAGGAACTTTATGCGGCTATTAAAAAAACAGCTGCTCTTAATAATTTTGATTTCGAATTAATTTTAGTTGATGATCAGAGTCCGGATCAGAGTTATCAAAAGATATTAAAACTGCACAATCAGGACAGTAGAGTAAAAGGCATTCGCCTGGCGCGTAATTTTGGTCAGCAGAATGCTATTTTTTGCGGCTTTAATTATGCAGCTGGAGACTATATAATTACAATGGATGATGATCTGCAGCATCGTCCTCAGGATATTAACCTGCTTTATCAGCAAATTAAAAAAGGATATGATGTAGTTTATGCAATTCCAGAAGCAAGGGCCCATAGTTTTTACAGAAGACTGGGTTCAAAAATGACCAACTGGCTTTTTGAACTGATCACTCCCAAAAGTGAAGGGATTAGAGTCAGCAGTTTCAGAATAATTAATAGAAAATTGCTTCAGAAAATTATTAACTCTGATAAATCATTTATCTATCTTTCGGCAATTATTCTGGCAGAAAAACCTGAGATAGCAAATGTTTACACCAGACAGGAAGAGCGGAAATATGGACAGTCAAATTACAATTTTTTAAAACTTTTGAAATTATTTTTAAACCTTTATATTTA
>JBHEOV010000045.1:5823-15389 GCA_046260625.1 Halanaerobium sp.
TTATATTTATTATGGAAAACTTCCATTTTTAAAATATTTTCGCTCAGAAAAAAAGCAGTATCTAATTGCAGAAAGTACTATAAAAAAGAAAGAGGAATCGATATGAGGTTATTAATTCTGGGCGGAGGCAGCGGCCAGCTCAGTTTAATTAAAAAAGCAAAAGATCTGGGATATGAAGTGGTTGTTTCTGACTATTACCCTGATGCTCCCGGGAAAAAGATTGCTGATTATAGTTCTAAAAGCAGCACCTTTGATTTTGAAGCCAACCTCAAAACTGCCAGAAAATATAAGGTAAATGGAGTTTTAACAGCAGGTACTGATCAGCCTGTTTATACGGCAGCTCAGGTGGCGGCAGAGCTAAATTTAAATCAGTACATTTCAGTTGAGACAGCAAAAGCTGTAACTAACAAAAGGGTAATGAAAAATAAATTTTCAACAGTAGGGATTCCTACAGTTAAATATAAAATACTGGCTCAAAATTTTTCGGAGTCAGAACTGGAAGATTTTAAAAGACCTTTTGTAGTTAAACCCTTAGACAGCCAGGGCCAGCGTGGAGTTTTTAAATTAAATTCTGTTATCGAGATTAGAGAAAAATTTAACGAAGTTCTTTCTTTTTCCAGAGAGGATCAGCTCCTGGTAGAAGAATATTATAAATCTGATGAAATAACGGTCAGCGGCTGGGTTGTTGATGGTAGAGCAGAGATCTTAACGGTAACCGATCGTCTGCGTTTTGAAGAAGATATTCATCTTGGGATCTGTTCTTCTCATTTATTTCCTTCAAAATATCTAAAAGAGCAGATAACTGAAATTGAAAATCTGACACAGAAAATAGTGAATGAGTTTGGAATTGAAAATGGGCCTCTTTATTTTCAATTTTTGCTTGGAAATCAGGGAATTAAAGTCAACGAAATAGCCTGCAGAATCGGTGGTGCCTATGAGGGTGATTTTATGCCCGAGCTGACCGGGGTTGATATTTTGAAAATGATGGTAGAACTGGCAGCAGGCCAGGAACCTGATCAAAAGGCTCTAAAAAATTATTCACTGCGGGATAATGCTAAACATTTATCTTCACAGCTCTTTTTTGCTGGTTCGGGTAAAATAGAAAAAATTACAGATAGTTCTGAACTTATAAAAATCCCAGGTGTTTTAAAGGCCGGTCTGAATTATAAGGCTGGAGATAGAATTCCAGAGATAGAAAATGCTACGGCCAGAGCCGGTTATTTTATAGTTATGGCAGATAATAAAAAAGAGCTGCAGCAGAGAGTAACAGCAGTATATGATAATTTAAAGATTATTGATCAGAGTGGGGAAAATCTGGTTTTAAGAAAAATTGGAGAAAATTTTTAAATGGAAGCCAGGAGTGTAATTATGAAAAAATATATTTTAATCATTATAATTTTAGCTTTAACACTGTTTACAATAAGCGGCTGTGCGGGTGATGAGCAGAGCAGTCAGCAGAGGATTACTATTGCTGAGCAGTACGGTCTGGCCTACGCTCCGGTGCAGCTAATTAAAGAACTTAAGCTTTTAGAAGAATCTAACTCTGAGCTAAAAGTAGAATGGAAGCAGTTGAGCAACACTACTTCTATTAGAGAGTCAATGCTGGCCGGAGAAGTCGATATTGCTTTTATGGCGATCCCACCTTTTTTAATTGCTAAAGATAAGGGAATGGACTGGAAGATAATGGCCGGACTCTCAGAGAGTCCGCTGGGACTAATGACTAATCGAGAATATATTAACTCTCTGGCCGATTTTAAGGCTGAAGATAAAATTGCTTTACCACAGCCGGGAAGTATTCAGCATATTTTACTTTCCATGGCTGCTCAGCGAGAGTTTAGTGAAACAGATAAGTTTGACAATCAGCTTTTAACAATGAGTCATCCAGATGCGATGAATGCCCTGCTTGCCGGAAGAGAAGTAGCTGCTCATTTTGCCTCACCTCCCTATTTATTTTTAGAAAGCAGAGAAGAGAACATTAAAAAGATTTTAAGCGGTAGTGAGGCCTTTGGTGGTGATTTCACCTTTATTATTGGGGTCAGCACAGAGGAATTTTATCAGCAGCAGTTTGAGAATTACACACTTTTTTATAAGGCACTAATGAAAGCAATTGAGTTTATCGATCAAAATCCCGATCGAGCTGCAGAACTTCTGGCTGATAATTATGATCTAAGTCAGGCAGAAATGAAAGAATACCTTAGCTGGCCGGGAATGAAATTCACTTCTGAGATTAAGGGGCTGGAAGAATTTCTTGATTTTATGACTGCTGAAGCTTATTTAGAAGAAAATGATTATCAGCATTCTGAGCTCATTTTTAAAAAGAAATCAGATGTTGGAGAGCAAGAAGTTCCAGAAACTGGAGCTGTTCAGAATGAAAAATAAATATTGTCAGCGTCTGCTCTGGATAACAGTTCTGGCACTGCTCTGGCAGCTGACAGCAGTGAGTGGTATTTTTTCTGAGCTGATCTTCCCCGGTCTGGATCAAATATTTTTAGCATTAATTGAATCATTTAAAAATGGTGATTTAATCAAACAGATAGGATTTTCTCTTTCCATTATTATTCAGGGACTATTTTTAGCAACAGCAGCAGCTTTAATTTTAGCGCTGACAGCATATTTTTCTAAAAGTGCTGCCGGTTTAATCGATACTTTGACCGCGCTGGCTCATCCACTGCCGGGGATTGCACTGATGCCCTTAATTTTAATCTGGTTTGGCTCCGGCAGAACTGCAATTTTAATTGTAATTATTCATTCGGTCTTATGGCCTTTAATTCTAAATTTGAGTACAGGCTTTAACTCTATCCCTGAGATATATACTCTAATTGCTGAAAATTATCGCTTAAATAAATTAGAATTTATGTTTAAAATTTTGATACCGGCCTCACTTCCTTATTTTATTTCCGGTTTAAAAATAGCCTGGGCCAGATCCTGGCGGGCTTTAATCAGTGCTGAAATGCTTTTTGGAGCAATTAACAGTCTGGGGGGGCTGGGTTGGTTTATTTTCCAAAAGCGGGTTTTTTTCGATTTGCCGGGAGTATTTGCAGGTATTATAGTGATTATAGTAATCGGAGTTACTGTTGAAGATTTTATTTTTAAAAAACTGGAAGCAAAAACAGTTAAAAAATGGGGAATGTTAAAATGAGCTCCTATCTAGAACTTAAAAATATAAATAAAAGTTTTAAGACTGAAAAAGGCAGCGAAATAGCTTTAAAAAATATTGATCTTCAAATTAAAGAAAATGAATTTTTAACTATTTTAGGACCATCCGGCTGCGGCAAGTCGACTCTGCTCAAGATAATTGCCGGCTTTACTAAAGCTGATAGCGGTCAGCTCTTAAAAAATAATAAGCAGCTTCAAGAAGCGGGACTGGATAGAATTATGCTTTTTCAGGATTTTGAGCAGCTCTTTCCCTGGCAAAAAGTAATTGATAATGTAAAATTTGCAGTTAAGGCTGCAGCTAAAAATAAAAAAATTAAATTAAAGCAAGCAGAAGTTAAAGAGCAGGCTTTGAAATATCTAAATGAAGTTAAACTTAAAAACTATCAAAATTATTATCCTCACCAGCTTTCTGGTGGGATGAAACAGCGGGTGGCACTGGCCCGTACACTGGCTGCAGAAGGTGAAATTATGCTGATGGATGAGCCTTTTGGCAGTGTAGACAGTCAGACAAGGCAGGAGCTGCAGCAGCTCTTAGTTCAGATCTGGCAGGAAGAGGAGAGAACAATTATCTTTGTAACCCATGATATCCGGGAGGCAGTTTTTCTTTCAGAACGAATAGTGCTTATGAAAAATGAACCGGGAGAGATTTTAGATATAGTTGAAAATAAGCTGCTGCGTCCTCGCAGACGAAGCAGCAGTGAATTCAATCTGCTTTTTGAGAAGCTTCAGGCCCGGCTGCAGGATTAACTTTATAAATTTTAACCGACCAGTCTTTTTTGCCAATTTCTTTAACAATGCGCATTGCATAAGTGGGACTGCTAAATTCTTCAATCAGCTGAGCTTCTTTCTCTAAAAACTGATGCATTTCAGAATAATAGGGATAAAGATTACCGTAAAGGATATTCCAGCTGGGGCGGCTGTTATAAATAAAATCCATTTCTTCCGGATAAATTATATATTGAATTTTATTTTTAGCAATATAATCAGCAAAAGAAAGCTTATTTTCTTCTAAATAAGCTAAGTTTCTATAGTCGAATAGGCTTCCATTTTCAAAATAATAATCTGTATTTAAATTTGCCAGCACTCGAGCCTTTTGCGGAACTACTTCTGCAATTTGATTTAGGTAATCCGGATAATTGTAGTGGCTGTCATTAAGAACTGTTTTAACACTGGTTAAGCTTAAAATAATTATTATCAGCAAAATTAAAGTCTGAGCCAGCTTTAAATCAAAATCTTTAATTAAATTTACAAATAATAAATAGCAGATTGGAAAAATAAAAATAATTGAAGTCTGATTATATCTGCCAATAATTAAATAACCGAGATTGAGAGCCAGGAGAGTTAAAAGTAAATAAAGATTAATTCTATCTTTTTTTAAAATAAGTTTCACCAGTGAAGCTACAGCTGCTGCAGCAAAAAATAAAAGTTGAAATTTAATTGGTGGAATATAATAAGTACCGCTGACCTGATAAAATAGTTTTAAATAGAAATTTTTTAGATTTTCTAATTTGATTGCAAATGAATCTAAAACTCCAAGTTGGGCTCCATAACTGCTGTAATTACTTATAAAATTAGGATCAAACTGAAAGCTCAGGTAAATAAAAACGAGGGCAATCAGAGCTAGACTTCCGCCAAAGTAGAGATAATTTTTTAAATTAGTATTTTGACTGAAAAATAAATTCCAGCTGTAGATAATAATCAGTGGAAGAGCAATAATTAAGGCATTAGGATGAAAGCCAATTGCTGAACCCAAAATAAGGCCCAGAATAATATCTTTTTTTAATAAATGGCTCTGATTTGACTGCTGATAAGAAATATATTTTTTTTCAGAATCGATACTTTTCAAAAAATAATAAAAAACAGCCAGCATAATAAAGAGTAAGATAATTTCCTGTCTTGCCAGATGAGAACTGTAGATAAAATGAATATCTAAAGCCAGCATAATTAGAGCTCCCAGGCTTAAACTTTTTGATTTAGTAATTAAATAAGAAATTTTATAAATAATAATTAAGCTCAAACTCCCGGTCAGCAGTGAAATTAAACGAAAAGTAAAGATTTGATAGTTAAAAATTTTAATAAATAAAATCTGCAGCAGATGGAAAAAAATTTTAATGGCATGTGGATGCCGGGGCAGCAAATCAAAGAAAGTTTCTGTGCTGGCTAAATTTTTAGTCTGCATGATTTGCCTGGATAATCCGCTTAACCAGGCTTCATCGGAATGAATAAAGGGAAAATTTTTAAGAAAAATCAAATTGATACTAAAAAAAATTATAACTATATGCCAGGCTTTAATTTTATTGAATTTATTTTTTGTTGAAGAATTCATAAAAAAACTCCTTAATAAAGTTTTGCTTAAGATAATTATAGCACATTAATTTGCTTTATTTAAATATGCATGTTTAAAATATAGAATAAGTACAGAAGAGTAAAAAAATGATTTTAAATCGGGTTCATTTGATAATTGAATGTACTATTAATAAATGTTATAACCATAAGGGGCTAATCTGTTTTATAATAATAATAGAGATTGTACCAATTTTAACAATATAAATTTGGAGGTGGAAGAATGAAAAAAACTATAAAAGTATTATTTCTTTTATTAGCTTTTGCGATTATTCTCACAGGCTGTGAAGCAGATATTTCTGTTCCCGGTGAAGTGGGTCAGGATATAATTACAGCTGATGAAGCTCTTAAAATGATTGAAGAGGAAGATGTAGTTGTAGTTGACACTCAAAAATCCGGTGACTTTGAAGATCAGCACTTAGATGTTGCAGTTAATATTGCCAGAAATGATATTACAACTTTTGGACCTTATCCCAATATGCTGGCAGATGCTTCTAAGATTGAATCTTCTTTAGGGGAAAATGGGATTTCGAATCAGTCGAAGGTACTTATTTATGATAACAATAATAACATGGATGCAGCTCGCTTATGGTGGACAATGCTGGTCTATGGTCATGACACTGAAAATATGAAGGTGATCAGTGGTGGGCTCAATGCATTAGAAGAAGCAGGAGCAAATTTTGTTTCTGGTGATTATGAGGCTGAAGCGGTAGAATATACAGCGGCCGAAAAGAACGAGGACTTAATTGCCACTAAAGATGATTTACTGGATCAAGCAAATGAACCCAGTGATGATGTAGCTATCTTAGATGTTAGAACTGCAGATGAAGTTAGTGAAGGAATTATTCCGGGAGCTATTCATATTAATTATGTAGATAATAATCAGGATAATGGAGAATTTTATCCATCAAGTTATATTCAGAGATATTATCCCGATAATGAGATTACACCTGACAAAGAAGTTATTATGTACTGTCAGACTTCAATTAGAGCTGCGAATAGTTTTATAGCCTTACATAATGCAGGCTATAGAGATTTAAAGCTTTATGATGGTGCCTGGATTGAATGGTCATCAGATAGCTCTACACCAAAAGGTATGCTCAGTGGTGCACCTGCAGAACCAAGTTCTCAGGATGGTTCTTAGAGTAATTATTTACCAAAAAAATTAGGAGGAATATGAATGAGAAAAAGAAAAATTTTATTATCAGTCGCACTAGTGATGATGGCTTTACTGGTAGTCTCCAGCTCAGCATTTGCAGTTTCTGATGCAGTTGAAGACGCAGTTAATGATTATTTTGCAAACCTGCCTGAAGACAACTCAATGATTAGAGAAGACGCTTTAGTAGAAAAAGTTATGGATGGAGAAGATCTCTTTATTTTAGATATCAGACAGGCTGATGTTTATGATGAAGGTCATGTTAAAGGTTCAATCAATTTACCCTGGGGACCTGATGCAATTGCTGATAATTTAGATAAGTTACCTGGAGATAAAACTATTTATGTTACCTGTTATACAGGTCAAACAGCTAATCAGGTTGTAGGACTCTTAAACTTTGCTGGTTTTGATGCTAAATCAATTAGATTTGGCTGGAATTTAGGAATTTCAAGTGTAGAAGGGTATGAAGAAATTGTTGAGACTTCCAGTAATGAGCTGGGTGAAGTTACAGACTTTGAAATTAATCCAGATATTAAAACAGCAGTAGTAGATTATTTCAAAGGACTTGCTGATGTTAGTGATACAATGTATAGTAGCAATATTATCAGTGAAGATATGTTAAAAATGGCTGTCGATTCTGATGCAGATATGATGGTAGTTTCTATTAGACAGGCAAGTGATTATGCTGAAGGTCATATTGAAGGTGCAGTTAATATTCCCTGGGGTGCTGGTATGGAAGAGTATTTCGGTCAGCTGCCACAGGATCAGAAGTTAGTTGTTTACTGTTACACTGGTCAGACTGCTGGTCAAACAGTAGCTGGTTTAAGAATGTTAGGATATGATGCTGTATCTCTTAGAGGAGGTATAGGTACTCCTGCTAATGAACCACAAGGTTGGTCTAATCAGGGCTATGAAGTAGTTCAGTAATCGGAGTTAAAAATAAAATTAAGTATCATATAAGTTTAAAACTTATAGATATACAAAAAAGGAGCCTTAAAGGCTCCTTTTTTATTATAGAATTAAAACTATATCAAATTTTTTAAAGACTAATTATAAGAATTATAGTTAATCAATTTGACTGTGGATAATATCCATAATTTCATTTTTAACATCATAATAATCTTCATTATAAATCACTTCTTTAGTTCCCTTTTCAAAAATTTGATCGGTAAAATCAACATTAAAAATCTTAATGATCTCTCCCGGCTGTTTGGACATGACTACAACTCTATTGGCCAGTAAAAGAGCTTCGTCGACATCATGGGTAATAAAAAAGATAGTTGTATTATTTTCCTCCCAGATGTTGCGGATTAAATTCTGCATATTTTCCCTAGTTAAAGCATCTAGAGCTCCAAAGGGTTCATCCATCAACACAACTTTTGGATAGTTGGCCAGTACTCGAGCAATAGCCACTCGCTGTTCCATCCCCCCGGATAATTCGAAGGTGTAGTTTTCACCAAAGCCGCTCAAATTTACCTCATCTAAGAAAAATTCTCGTATTTCTTTGATTTCAGCTTTTGGTAAATCTCTCATTTTAGGACCAAATTCAACATTTTCATTAACTGTCATCCAGGGATAAAGAGTTGGAGACTGAAAAACTACACCCCGATGCCAGTCAGGACCATCAACTTCCTCACCTTGCATTAGAACTCTGCCAGAAGTAGGCTTTACATAACCGGCAATGCATTTTAGAAGTGAACTTTTACCACAGCCAGAAGGGCCTAAAACACAGATAAACTCTCCTTTATTAATTTCTAAATTGATATTTTTTAGAGCCAGTATAGAGTTAATACTTTTCCCATATTTCAGACTCATATTTTCAATTTTTATTAAACTCTCTTTTTTTGATTGAGCAGACATAAAATATATCCTTTCCTGATTAGCTTTTTAGAGATTAAAAATTGTTTATTTAATTATTTTGGTCGTTTTCCAAAGACATTTTTATATATTCTGGATTAACATATTCATTAAAAGCTGTCTGAGAAGGAGATTCTTCTATAGATCCTTGATTCTGCAAGAAGTCAGAAGTATCTTTCATGACCTTAGCAAAGTTTCCAGGTGCATCAACAGTACCGAAGAAATCTTCACCTAAAAGTTCTTCTCTTGTTTTCCAGGTGGTACCCCGCATTTGATGAAGGGCAACTTCAGCTTCAATTCCCAGCTCATTCCCGGCTATTTCTGCAGCTCGCTCAGGATCATTTCTATAAATATCACCAGCCTGACTTAAGGCAGAAATAAAATCTGCAACTAATTGAGGGTATTCTTCAGAAAATTCTTTGCGAACAACATCTACATTGGCGGTGATATATCCTTTTTCGGCCATTTTTCGGCTGTCAGTTAAGGTAGAACCTGATTTTAAGAGCTGAGACAGAGTTGGCTGCCAGGAATAGGCTGCCTGAACATCGCCGCGTTCCCAGGCTGCTACAATTTCAGCTGTCTGCATATCTAAGAGCTGAACATCTTCTTCAATACCTGCTTCTTTTAAGACATTCAAAAGAACATAATGAGCAGTCGAAGCAAAAGGTACAGCAATTCTTTCTCCAACTAGATCTTCAATTTTTTCAAATCCAGACCCATTTTTTACAGCCAGCGCTTCATTTTCTCCCAGCACTTCGTGAATCCAGATTAATTCGACATTTAGTTCTCGGGCTAGAGCAGTAATTGCATTAGTATTACCCATTGTTGCAAAATCAATGCTGCCAGAAGCTAGAGCCTGATTGGCCTCAACACCTGAATCGAAAACTCTGGTATTAACTTCAATTCCACGCTCGGTAAAATATTCATCAAAAAAACCTTCTGCAACTGCAATAGTTTCGTCATTTGGTACTCTTAAAATTCCGAAATTAATTTCTTCCGGCAGAGATTCTTCAGTACTTGCATTTTCACACTGGTCATTACCACAGGCTGTTAG
>JBHEOV010000046.1:0-15361 GCA_046260625.1 Halanaerobium sp.
GCTGATACTTTAAAGATGAACTACCACTATTAATAACAAGTATTTTCATTTTTTTCCCCCTATAAATTTTTATTTATTTTGAGCCTGTACTGCTGTAATTGCTGTTAAATTAACGACATCTTCTACTGAACAGCCTCGAGACAGGTCATTAATTGGTGCTGCCAGCCCCTGTAAAATTGGACCAACGGCATCTGCATCGGCAAGTCTCTGTACAAGCTTATAACCGATATTACCTGACTGTAGATCAGGGAAAACTAAAACATTTGCTTTTCCTGCAATTTCACTTTCTGGAGCTTTTCTCTGGCCAACACTTTCTACTAAAGCTGCATCTGCCTGCATTTCTCCATCTATTTTTAAATGTGGAGCATTTTTATGAGCAATTTTTACTGCCTGCTGTACATTATCAACATTTTCATGGCAGGCACTGCCCATTGTAGAAAATGAAAGCATCGCAACCTTAGGATCAAAATCCAACAAACTATTTGCTGTATCTGCAGTAGCAATTGCTATTTCTGCCAACTGCTCTGAATTGGGGGCTGGATTAACTGCACAATCAGAAAAGACCATTACCCCTTCTTCTCCAAATAATTTATCCTTTAGAACCATTATAATCGCACTGGAAACTGTTGAAATACCTTCTGCTGTCTTTACAATCTGGAAAGCCGGTCTTAAAACATTACCAGTTGGATTAGCAGCACCAGCGACCATTCCATCTGCTTTGTCAGTATAGATCATCATTGTACCAAAATAAAGTGGATCTTTTATTGTTTTTTCAGCATCTTCCCTGCTAATCCCTTTATGTTTTCTTAATTCATAAAATTCTTCTCTGAATTCTGCTATGTAATCAGAATTTTCAGGATCAATAATTTCTACACCATCTAAATCAACCCCAAATTCAGCTGCTGAATTTTGAATTGATTCTAGATTGCCCAGAATCACAATCTCAGCAATTTTTTCAGCCTCAACTTTTGCAGCTGCTTTAACAATTCTTTCGTCATCACCCTCTGCAAAAACAATTGTTTTTAAATTAGACGCTGCTTTTTCTTTGAAATTTTTAAGTACATCCATCTAAATTTCCTCCCCCGTGGTTTTGAAAATATGTAAGTTGTTCTTTATTTAATTTTTTGCTATTATATATATTATACTCTATTAAAGTATTAAATCCTTTTTATTTTACAAAGTTCGACAAATAAATATTTTATTTTTAAATATTATTTAATTTATTCAATTAAAATTTAATTATTGAGGTGTTTTGATGAGTACAACTGCTTTAATTGTAGAATATAATCCTTTTCATAATGGTCACCAGTATCATCTAAATCAAAGTAAAAAGATAAGTCAAAATGATGAACTAATAGTAATTATGAGTGGAAATTTTACCCAGCGGGGAGAAGCTGCCCTTTTAGATAAATGGGCCAGAACAAAACAGGCTTTAAGCTGTGGTGCTGACCTGGTACTTGAACTCCCCTTAGTTTACAATATTCGCAGTGCTGAATATTTTGCTTATTATTCAGTTTTAAGCTTAGATAAAAGTAATATAGTTGATTCGATAGTTTTTGGCAGTGAAGCCGGTCAAATTGAAGTTCTGGCAGCAATAGCAGAAACATTAGTCAATGAAAGTCCTGAATTCAAAAAAGAACTACAAAATCAGCTGCAGAATGGTGTTGATTTTCCAACTGCCAGACGCCGAGCTCTACTTTATTCTTATCAAAATTATACTGAGCTCCAGAGTTTTGATAAAAAAACAATTGAAAAAGTACTAAAAGCCCCAAATAATATTCTGGGTATTGAATATTTAAAATCAATCTACAGAATAAAATCCAGGATAAAGCCCTATACTATAAAGAGAATTGGCGGCGATTATCACAGTCAGAAAGTTAATAATAATTATGCCAGTGCCTCCCTGATCAGACAAATAATAAATTCCAGACCTCGTTTAGAAGCGCTGGCTGCTGTTCGAAAATTAATGCCGGATAATTCCTGGGAAATCCTCAAAGAAGAAATCAATAAAGGCAGCTTTGTTAAACAAGACTCTGAATCCAAAATCTTAAACAAAATAGTTGATCAGCTTCGACGCTTGACATCTGAAGACTTAAAAAAATATAAGGGTATAAACAATGGACTGGAAAACCGAATCATTGAAAAAGCTGCTGCTCCTTTTAAGGTCGATTCATTTTTAGATTCTCTAAAATCAAAAAATTTAACTGAAAGTCGAATCAAAAGAAAATTACTTCAAATTTATTTTACTTTGAATAACAAAAAGATCGAATTAGCAGAAAAAAATGCTCCTCATTATTTAAGAGTTTTAGGGGTCAAAAAAGGAAGAGAATATTTACTCTCTCGCCTGCAGAAAAAATCTGAAGTTGAAATTATAATCAATCCTGCTGCAAAAATTAATGGCCTTGACTTAAATAGCAGTGATCCACTTTCCCTATCTCTAAGTTTTGATCTACTTGCTTCAGACCTTTATACTTTACTCTATCAGAACCCAAATTACAGTAAAGCTCACAGAGATTTTTATCAAAAGTTAATTAAAATCTAAAACAAAAACTGAATTATTTATAATTTATAATTGAAGCTCACTCTCCAGATATTCTATTATATCATTGATTGTCTTAACTTTTAACAATTTTAAATCACCGGCAAATTGAGAAGCTGTCTCATAATTTTCTTCTGGTACAATAAATAAATCAACTCCGGCTTCTTTTGCTGCCATTATTTTATATTTGACTCCATCTATTCGACCAATTTCTCCGTCGAGACTGATAGTTCCAGTCCCGGCTATTCTCTTACCTCCAGTTATATCCTCTGCAGTTAACTGATTGTAAATTTCCAGGCTGAAAACACTACCAGCAGAAGGGCCAATAATATTTTCGGTTTTAAAATTAACCTCACCTGGAATATTATAATCCAGACCTTTGGAGCTAATTAAGACTCCGATAGAGGGATTACCCTCATTTCCTTCAAGTTCTAAAGTTTCTAAATTAAAATCAATCTTTTTTTGATCTCTAATAATAGTTATTTCAACGATATCACCGATATTTCTATTTTTAATGATATTAACAGCATCTGCAGCCATCTCAACTTTTTTGCCATCAACAGCAGTAATCAGATCTCCCTTTTTTAAATTATTATAAGCACTTCCAGCCTCCATAACCTCTACTACTTCTGCTCCTTCTCCAGACACCTCTACCTCATATTCTGCCTGTCTAAAGGCAACAGCCTGGGCCTGCAGTTTGCTTTCTTCCATCAATTCGGCCATTAGCTCTATATATTCATTCATTTCCATATTTTCCGGAAGCTGTTCTGAAATTGAAGTTAACTCTTTATCATCTGGACTGAAAAGAGAAATATAAAAATAATCCCAGGCAACTGCTCTCCTGCTGCTAACTGCAGTCAATAAAAATTCCCCCTGATTCTGATAACCATCTTTTACCTCAATCATCGGCGATAATTCAGCTGCAATTCCAGGCTGCATAACCTGATAGGGAACTGGAATAAAGTGGCTAATCACAAATATAAAAAATACTATACCAATTAAACGCGAATAAAACTTTTTTTGTCTTTTGTTTCTCATATATATATCTTCCTTTTTTAATCGAACTATTATAATGATTTGTTTAAAACCCAATTCTGCTTAAAAGAATTTGCTTTTAGTTTAAATTAAAAAAATCAACCATGTATTATTATATATTATAAACCCTGTTAAATGCAAAGTTTTTTCTCAATTTCTTGACATAAATAATGGACTAAGTTATAATTTATATTAAATTGAATATTGAGAAATGATTAGCTTAGAGTTAATCATTATAAATACCTCATCTTCTGGATGAGGTAGAGGAGCAGAAAAAATCAGTAATTTTAGAATTAACTTGAATCCGAGATTATATCTAAAATGAAAGGTTTTTCTGCCGAAGCAGTTTTTTAGGATTCAAAAATGCTGCTGGGGCTGTATATAAAATATGCAGAACTGTCATAGTAATTTTTACTATGTTGTGCTATCTCAGATATAAAGATGAGCGATTATTGCTATTAACCCGGCATATCGCCGGGTATTTTTTATGCCCTCATAATTCTTATTCAATTTTTAATTACAAAAAAACTAGGAGGTTTTATTTATGGAAAGTTATGGTATTATTTCTCTGCTGCCACCACTTCTGGCAATCATTTTAGCCTGGTGGAGCAAACAGGTAGTTCTTTCTTTATTTTTAGGCATTTTTGCAGGAGCATTAATTACAAATTCATATAATCCTGTATTTGCTTTTATGCATACTCTGGACAATTATATTTTAGCTTCTCTGGCTGATTCCTGGAATGCCGGTATTATATTATTTTTATTAGCTATGGGAGGTATGATTGGAATAATTAATAAATCAGGTGGTATAATTGCCATTGGAGAATATGTTGCAGAAAAAGCTAATTCTGTACTTAAAACTCAATTTGCTGCCTGGATAATGGGAGTACTTATCTTTTTTGATGATTATGCTAATACTTTAATAGTTGGTAATACTATGCGTCCAATCACAGATAAAATGAAAATTTCAAGAGAAAAATTGGCCTTTATTGTTGACTTAACTGCTGCTTCAGTTTCCAGTATTGTTCCAATTTCAACCTGGATAGCTTTTGAGGTTGGAGTAATCAAAGATGGATTTGATTCTTTAGGCTTAGAAATGAGTGCTTACGGAACCTTTGTCCAGACAATACCTTATCGATTTTACAGTATATTTGCCCTGGCTTTTGCTTTAATTATTATTTTCACTGCCAAAGACTTTGGTCCAATGTTAAAGGCAGAAAAAAGAGCCCGCTCAACTGGAGAAACCTTAAGACCGGGTTCCACACCGATGGTTTCGCAAGAAATGGAGGAAATTGAGCAGCCTGAAGGCAAGAGTTTTACTTTTACAAATTCCTTTTTACCTATCATTGGAGTAATTTTAGTTACCTTAATTGGACTCTGGTATAATGGCGGCGGCTTAGAAGCCGGCACTTCTATTAGAGACGCCTTTGGTAATGCAGATGCAAGTATTGTACTGCTCTGGGCAGCAATTTCAGGTAGTTTTATTGCAGGAATTCTGGCATTCTCAAAAGGAATTCTTAATATCAGTGAGACTGTTGATGGCTGGATTGATGGTGCTAAGTCAATGTTTATTGCCTGTATAATACTTGTTTTGGCCTGGTCTATCGGAGGTATCACTGATGATTTGGGTACTGCAAATTATTTAGTTTCTATTTTAGAAGGTAATATAATTCCGGAAATTGTTCCCGTAATGATTTTTGCTTTCTCTGCTTTTATTGCTTTTACAATCGGAAGTTCCTGGGGAACAGTTTCAATTGTAATGCCTCTGGCCATTCCACTTGCTAATTCTATTGGGATTCCAATGCTGCCAACAATTGCAGCTGTTTTAACAGCAAGTGTGATGGGAGACCACTGTTCACCAATTTCAGATACAACAATCATGTCTTCTACTGCTTCTGCTGTAGATCATATGGACCATGTTAATACTCAAATGCCTTATGCTTTAACTGTTGGGTTGGTAGCTGCTCTATTTGGATTTTTACCAGCAGGGTTTGGCTTTTCCGCTATTTATCTTTTACCACTGGGGATAATTGCTCTCTATCTGATTGTTCAAATACTTGGTAAAAAAGCAGAAAATGTTATTTAAAAATATATCTGAATCTAATTAAATACTTCTTACCAAAAAAGACCGCTCTCTTTTGAGAGTGGTCTTTTTTAAGTTCAAATATTTATTTATCCCTGTAAATTTTTCTAATTTCAGCTTCAGGCAGGGGAGGATTAAAGTAATAACCCTGAATAAAATCATTTTTCAGCTGATTGAGCTTTTCTAATTCTATTTCTTTTTCTACTCCCTCAGCAATTGTTTTTAAATTCAGAAGATGGGCAATGTTAATTATTGATTCAACTATATTTTCTCCATCCTCACTTAAGGTCATATTTTGAATAAATGAGATATCTATTTTAAGATAATCAATCGGAAATTTCTGCAGGTAACTAAAAGATGAGTAACCGGTACCAAAGTCATCAATAGAAATCGCAAAGCCCTTTTCCTTCATCTTGTTCATAATTTTTAAACTGTAATTCACATCATCCATTGCGCTGGATTCAGTAATTTCAAATTTAACTAAAGAATTATCAATTCCACTATCTGCTATAATCTGATATATATGCTGAAGATGTTTGCTGTCTTCCAGTTCCTGAGCTGATAAATTTATTGAAACAGGGACTACATCATAGCCTTCATTTAACCACTGTTTGATACATTTTGTTACTTTTTTTGTAACAATCAAACCAACTTTTTTTATTAGCTGGGAATTTTCCAGTATAGGAATAAATTCTCCAGGAGAAATTAAACCTCTTTCCGGATCCTGCCATCTTATCAAAGCTTCCATACCATAAAGACTTTTATTTTGGCCTCGATAATATGGTTGATAATAGATAATGAATTCATCATTTTTTATTGCCTGATCTAATTTAGCTTCCATTTTTGTAAACTCTTTAATTTCCTGGTTCATTTCCTGATCAAAAAAGGCATAATCATTTTTTTTAATATTTATTAATGCAATTTCGGCATTTGATAACAAATTTTGAGAACTAATACAGTCATCAGGATAAACAGAAATACCTATTCTTGCATTTAGCATAAAAGGTTCAGAATCATAACTAATGGTATTACTAAAAATATGTAATAAATTTTCTGCTGTTTTATAAATCTCATTCGGAGAATCTATATTATCCACTACTAGAGCAAAATTGTCGCCACCAAGATAACCAAGATAATTATTCTGATCAAGTCTGACACAACTTTCATTTTCAGATGCTTTTTTATTAACCAGATCTGCAACCAGATTAATTAATAAATAATCATTTTCCGAATCTGAATAAATATCATTTAAGTACTTAATTCTACTAATGTTAATAACTAAAACTGCCACTTTCTGGTCTGAATTAACCTCTATTAAATTATCAATTTTATTTTTAATCAATTTTCGATTTGGTAAGCCAAATAATACATCATAATTAGATATGTACTCAATTTTTCGCCGCAGTTTTTCATTTTGCGTTATATCTCTACCAACAGAAATATAATTTATTATTTCAGAATTATGATCTTTAATCGGAGTTATAGTCTGCTCAGAATAAAAATAATCTCCATTTTTCTTCCTGTTAATAATGACATCATTAAAAATATCTCCAGATTTTATTGTCTGCCACAGTTCTTGATAAAATTTATTATTATGTTTGTCAGATTTAAATAAAGAGGGAGTTTTTCCAATCACCTCTTCTTTACCATAACCAGTTATTTCCTGAACTGTGGTATTGGCATACTCAATAATTCCATTTTGATCAGTTATCACAATCCAGTTGTCAGTTTCATTGATTGCCCTGAGCAGTTTGATCATTTCCAGTTCTTTTTCTAAATCATTATTTAAATTTTCTGCTATAGAAATAAACTCTTCTATATTTTCCTCTCCCCTTATCACTGCATTATTCCAGCTACAGTTAATTATAGAGCCGTCACTTTTTAAAGCTCGGCTCATAAAATCACGAGGTAGATGATCCAGTTCTTCATTTTTCCAGTTTAGCCATATATCTCTATCTTCTTCTGCAATAATTGTAGAAATGAAGTCTTTATTTGTTATTTTTTCTTTATCCCAGCCAAAAAGTTTTACTGCAGCCTGATTTAAATCAATAATATCTCCTTCTTGATTCCAGGAAATAAAAGCCAGGGGAGAATTCTGGTAAATTGAATCAAGTATTTTTTGAGTGTAATTTAATTTTTTAAGTATAGATTCTTTAGTTTGAGTTTCCATCATCTGAGTGTCCCCCATCTATTTCCAGTATTCTTTCATTTTTTTTCTTATCAGTTGAAAATCTTCTTTTTTCGGCCACAACTCACGATTATCTTTATCTCTCATTGCTGAAATCAAATTAGCAAAAAGCTGCTGATTATCAAAATACTTAGCAAAATCATTTCTGATCTCTGCCCTAGCTGAATTACCAGCATAAGGACAGGAACTCTTAGTTAATTTAATTTTTCTTTTTTTTATTTCTTCAATAATTAAATCTTCTCTTAAATAAATCAAAGGTCTAATAATTTCAACTCCGCTCTCACTCAAATACCTCTTAGGCTGTAAAGTTTTTAATTGACCAGAGTAAAAAATACTCATCAAATAAGTCTCCACAGCATCATCTAAATGATGACCAAAGGCCAATTTATTATAATTATTTTCTTCTAAATAATTTACCATTGCACCCTTTCTAAAATGAGCACACTTAGAACAGGGATTTTCAGCTTCTGCTTGATTAATGTATTCTGCAATCTGAGTCTCTATAATTTTTAAGTCAACATTTAATTGATCACAAAAAAGTTTAATATTCTCAACAGTCGAATTTTCAAATCCAGGATCTACATGAACTGCTTTTAACTTAAAATTCTTTTTGAAATGATCGGCAAAAATTTTTAAAATCATTAATAAAAAAGTACTATCTTTACCCCCGGAAAGACCAACTGCCAGGTGATCTCCATCATTTATTAAATCAAATTCTGCCACTGCTTTAACAACTTTTGCTGTAATCGAACTATCAAATGATAAATCCATAATTACTCCTCAATATTTACTATACTTTTTTTATATCTTTTCCAAAAGGCATTAATGATAGATAAGCAAGTTTTAAGCTCTGCTTTGCAAAGGGAATTCCAATAATTGTAATCCCAAAAATTAAAGCTGAAACTAAATTAATAACAGCAAGTTCCCAGCCAAAAACAATGATCCAGATAATATTGGCAATTAAGCCCACAGAAGAATTATTTTTTTCAACAATCTCTTTGCCGAATGGGGCAATCTGCATTTTAGCCATTTTAAAACACTGTTTACCTACAGGAATACCAATAATCGTAATTGACCAGAGTATTCCCGCAACCCACCAGCCAATTGCCTCTATCAGACCTCCGAATATGAACCAGATGATATTTCCCAATAAAGTCATAAACTTTCGCCCCCTTAAATAAGATGATTAAAAACAATCACAATCAAGACTGTAAATGCTGTCACATAATTTATTATGACAAAGTTCTTAACAGATAAAATAAATGTTTGCTCTTTGCTCTGTTTTTGTTCAAATTTATTGATATTATCCCCAACCTTAAAAACAGATAGCAGTGATAAAAGTGATAAAAATGGAAGTATTTTAAAAATAACTGCAATTAGAATGCTAAAATAAGAAAAATAGTATAAATACCTGAATAACTTAAGACTGCTGCTGCGGGAAATATATGTAGGAAGTGTATAACGATTATTTGCTAAATCATCTTCGATATCACAAATATTATTTGCCAGCATAATATTGGCAATCCCAAAAATAAGCGGCAGTGAAAAAATAAATATTTTAATGATCTCTATGTACTCAAATTGAACAATCAATAAACCTGAACCTAAAATTAGATTAACTAAATTTAATTTATGAATATATACGGCCAGAAAAGTAATAAAAAAACCCATTGTAAAACCAGAAAAAATCTCTCCAAAAGGAGTTCTCGAAATTGGAACAGGTCCAGAGGTATATAAAATTCCAATTATAAAAGAAATAATACCTATAAATAATAAGATAACATCAGTATTTAAAAAAAGCAGTAAACCACTTACTACTGCCAAAAAAAATAGAATTAATATGATTTTTTTTACAGTCTGCCGGCTCAAATTATAATTAACAACCGCATTATGCTGTTCATAATTAAAGCCCTCTTTATTTTCAGATCTGAGAAAATCCTGATAATTATTGATAGCCGTTGTTCCCATATCAACAAAGCACAAAGAAAAAAAGAGCAGTATAAAATTTAGAATATTAAAATTAGAATAGTGGTATAATAAATATAAATTACCCAGTAAAAAGGGGGTGAAGCTTGCAATTTTTGTTCTGATTTCTACCAGTTTTAAAAAAGCTGTTAAAGACACCCTTTTTCCCCCTGCTTTTCTATTATAAATTTATCACGCAGTTTTTGATAAACAAATTTAGGAACCAGTTCTTTTATATTTCCATCAAAATATGCCGCCTCTTTAATTACACTCGAGCTTAAAAATGCATATTTAGTATCTGTCATCAGAAAAATGGTTTCGATATCATCATCAAGGTGCTTGTTCATTGAAGCCATCTGAAATTCACCTTCAAAATCTGATACAGCTCTCAAGCCCCGCAAAATAGCTTGCCCATCAATAGAATGAACATATTTGGTAGTTAAACCAGAAAAAGAATCAACTTTTACGTTCTCAAAGTCCTTAGTTGCTTTTTCTAACATTTCAACCCGTTCTTCCATTGTAAATACTGGATTTTTATTAGGATTACAGAATACAGAAACTATTACTTCATCAAAAATATTGGCAGCTCTTTCTACAATATCTAGATGACCATTTGTAACCGGATCAAAACTGCCTGGATATACTATTTTTTTACCCATATTAACTACCCCTTGTTGTTTGATTTAGTTTATAGATTGTTAATAATGAATTTCCATAACTTTTATTTTTAATAATACTTAAACCATTAAATTCTGCGGCCTCTTCAGCAGCTGATTTTTCACTGATAATTAAACCGTCTTTTTTTAATAGATTATTTTCAACTATTAGCTCAACAGCCTCAGCTGTCATTTCTTTTTCGTAAGGTGGATCCATAAAAATTAAATCATATTTTTGACTGCAGTTTTTTAAATATAAATAAACATCCTGATTAAAAAGCTCTGCCTGCTCAAAAAGTTTTGCTTTTTTTAAGTTAGACTCAATTATTTTTAGATGAGAGCTCTTTAATTCTACAAAATCAGCTTTTACTGCACCTCTACTCAAAGATTCAATTCCAAGACTGCCAAAACCGGCAAATAAATCTAAAACTTCAGCTCCCGGTAGATAAAAAGCAATAATATTAAACATTGATTCCTTTACGCGATCAAGAGTTGGCCTAACATCTCTTCCTTTAAGACTTTTTAACTTTAAACCACCAGCTTTGCCGGCAATAATTCTCATTAAATAACTCCTCCAAATTAATTAGATCTTTAATTCTATTTTAGAAATTATTTCAGCTAAATTTTTATATTTTTGCTGCCAATTTTCATTGATTACAATTTTTTGAGCTTCATCTCTTGCTTCTACTAACAGCTCCTGATCATCAATTAAACTGGCTACTTTTAAATCATCTATTCCATGTTGTTTGGTACCGAAAAATTCTCCTGGACCCCTCATCTTTAAATCTTCTTCTGCAATTAAGAAACCATTGTTACTTTTACACATGATTTCTAAACGGTGAGAAGCGTCTTCTCCCGGTGGATCTGAGATCAAAATACAATATGACTGATGACGCCCTCTACCAACCCTTCCCCTAAGCTGGTGCAGTTGAGCCAGACCAAATCTTTCTGCATTTTCTATAATCATAATACTGGCATTGCTGACATCTACTCCAACTTCAATTACAGTAGTGGCTACCAGAACATCAACTTCTCCATCTCTAAACTTTTCCATTATTTCTTTTTTTTGATCTGAAGCAATAGAGCTGTGGATTAAAGCAAGCTTATAATCTTTTAAAAACCCGGACTGCAGATCCTCAAATAACTCTTCTGCAGAAACTAAATCTGGCATTTCTTCTGATTTCTCAATTAAAGGACAGACAATATAAGCCTGTCTGCCTGCTTCAATTTTTTCTTTTAAAAAAGCATAAATCTGCTTTCGTCTATTTTCTCTTCTCCAGAATGTAGCAATTTCTTTTCTCCCGGGTGGCATCTCATCTATAACTGAAAGATCTAAATCACCATAAATCAGCATTGCCATTGAGCGGGGGATTGGAGTTGCTGTCATAATCAACAGATCCGGGCTATCTCCTTTTTCTTTTAAACTGTGCCGCTGTTCTACCCCAAAACGATGCTGCTCATCAATCACAATCAAGCCCGGGTTATCATAATTAATACTTTCCTGAAAAAGTGCATGAGTTCCAATAACCAAATCTGTTTCTCCAGCCTCAATCTCAGCCTCAATCTGCTGACGTTCAGAAGCCTTTATACTCCCGGTTAAGATCTGGATTTTATAATCAAAATCATTTAAGAGCTCTTTAAAGTTTAGAAAATGCTGTTCTGCCAGGATTTCTGTCGGAGCCATAAATACTCCCTGAAAACCATTAGCCATGCTCTGCAGAATTGCTAAGGCGGCCACAACTGTCTTGCCTGAGCCAACATCTCCCTGCAGTAATCTCGACATAGTTTTTTTAGATTCCATATCTTTTCTAATCTCTGAACTAACACGCTTCTGCGCCTCAGTCAGCTCAAAATCAAGAGCATTTAAAAATATTTCACTTTCTTTTCCCTTAAACTGATGCTCAATTCCTTTTAAATCATTATATTTTTTCTTTTCTTCCAGTGCATAAAGCTGCAGATAAAAAAATTCTTCAAAAGCAAGCCTTTTTCGGGAAAGCTTTTGATGTTTTTCATTTTTAGGAAAATGCATTCCCAGAATCGATGTTTTTAAACCAGGAAAATTATACTCTTTTCTGATTGCTTCCGGCAGCTGATCTTTAAGTAAAAAAGCATGACTTTTTAAAGCATTTGCTATTACTCTTCGCAGCCGTCGCTGAGTTATTCCTTCAGTCAGAGAATAAATAGGAACAATCCGGCCGGTATTTAAAACTGAAGCATCAGAACCTAATTTTTCGTAAACTGGATTATTAATTTCTTTTCTTTTATATTTTCTCCAATTTTTTTCGCTTATCTTGCCGCTAATTATATATTTATCTCCCACATTAAACTGTTCTTGCAAATATGATTGATTATACCAGATTCCATTTACTACATCACTACCATCAGAAAAAGTTACCCGCAGCAGATCAAGATTGTATCTAATTTTTTGATAATCAATTTTTAAAACTTCAACTTTAAAATTAGCCTGTTCGCCTACAGCTGTATACTTTATTTGACTTATCTGACTTCGATCCTCATACTCTCTGGGGAAATAATATAAAAGATCTCTGACTGTTTTAATTTCTAATTTGGAAAGGCGCTCGGCCCACTTGGGCCCAACACCTTTGATAAATTTCACATTATCTGAAAGTTTTAATTTCATTCTTCCAATAATTCTCCCCTATAAATAACAATACCATAAACCAGAGGCCCGGTATGAGAACTTAAAACTGTTCCAATTCTGTTTTCTAAAAGCAGATATTCAAAATCATTTTGTGATTGAAGTTCAGCCCCTAAAATATTCTTTAACTGTTTATAATTATCACTATTTTTTCCATAAATATAAGCAAAGTTAACCTGAGCACTACCTGCAGCAGCTTTTAAAGCCAAATCAACCATTTTTTGATTTGTTTTTTTATAGCCGCGTATTTTCTCTTTCGGAGTAATCTCTCCTGTTGCAGCAGAAAGTTCTAAAATAGGGTTAAAATTAAAGATATTGCCTAAGAAAGCCTGTGCTTTACCTATTCTACCACCTTTTTCCAGATAGCTGAGTTCATTAACAGTAAAATAAATTGTTAACTTTTCTCTTTCCCGCAGCAGAGTTTCCTTGATCTCTTCCAAATTTTTATCATTTTTAAGCATTTTTGCAGCCAGCAGGACCATAAAACCCAGTCCGGAGCTGGTTGATTTAGAATCAATAATCTCAATCTCTAGCTCATCAATCTGAGCAGCAGCAAGCCTTGCAGATTCACAGGTCCCACTTAAAGCTGAGGATAAATGAATAGAAATCACCTGATCATACTGTTCAGCCAATTTTTGATACTTATCCATAAAAAGTCCCACAGATGGTTGTGAAGTGGTAGGTAATTCTGCTGCAGATTCCATCATTGCATAAAACTTTTCACTCTCCAGATCAACTTTATCATAATAAGTGTCCTCTTCAATATGAACAGTTAAAGGTACAATTTCAATTTGATATTTAGCCAGGATATCTGCCGGTAAATCACAGGTGCTGTCTGTTACTAAAGCAATCATTTTAACACATCCTATTCTAATGAAATTATAAAGGGATAAAGAGGTTGACCACCAGGATAAATTTCGATTTCATCAAAATCAAAATTTTCCTCCATGATATTTCTGATTTCTTCAGCCTCCGCCTCAGTTATTCCTTCACCATAATAGATAGTTACTAATTCTTCATCTTCAGCAACTTCTTTTAATAAATCAATTACTGTTTCTTTTTCCGTGGCAGCACTGACTAAGATATCTCCATCTTTGAGGCCAATGTAATTATCTTTTTTTATTTCCAGACCATTGATTTTAGAATCTTTAACAGCCTGTGTTATTTCAAGTGTTTTTACATATTTAATTTCAGCTTCCATACTTTCTTTTAATTCTGATGGAGAAGCCTGATCATCAAAAATCATTAGAGCAGTTACTGCCTGTGGTATAGAACGAGTTTCTATAATTTCAATATTCTTTTGGCTCAATTCTGATACCTGTTTAGCTGCCGAAATAATATTTTTATTATTTGGTAGAATAATAATTTCTTCAGTATTCATTCTTTCAACCACCTCTAAAAAATCATTGGTTGAGGGGTTCATTGATTGACCGCCTTTAATTACATAATCCACACCCAGTTCTTTTAAAATATTAACTACACCTTCACCATTAGCAACTGAGATAATACCAATATTTTTATCCACAACTATTTCTGAATTATCTTGATCAATGTGAACTTCTTCTGACTCTATCTCTGGCGATTTTTCTAACTCTGCTGCAGCTTTAGTTTCCTCAGTTTTAGTAACAGCTTCAGATTTATTTTTTGGATTATGAAACTGAGAATGATCAAAATTAGCTTCATTTTCTAGCTCAACTTTTTCCTGATTTTGTTTGCGCATATTATCAATTTTAATATCAAAAACTTTACCTTTTTTTAAACCATATTCCATCAGAACACCTGGATGATTGGTATGAACATGAATTTTAATTACATCATCACTACCAACAACCATAATCGAATCTCCATAACTCTGCATATCTTTTCTAATCTTATCAATAACTCTATCGATATTATTTTTTCTACTATCAATTTCAATTAACATCTGTGTACAGTAGGTAAATTTAATATCTTCAGCAACTTCAGCTCTTTTTCTAGTTTTTTCTTCAGCAGCTGCAGCCTGATATTCTATTTTTTCTCCTTTTAAGCCTTTTAACATCCCCTCAAGGATTGTCAGATATCCCTGTCCACCAGCATCTACAACTTCTGCTTCTTTTAGGACAGCAAGCAGCTCGGGAGTTCGTTCTAAAGATTCTTCGGCTGCTTTAATTGTTATCTCAAACAATTCCAGCAGATCCTCAACAGAATCCACCTCTGCAGCGGCTTTTTCGGCAGCTTCTCTAGAGACAGTTAAAAT
>JBHEOV010000047.1:0-15241 GCA_046260625.1 Halanaerobium sp.
CTTTTAATCCGCTCTATCGAGTGGACAGAGTTTTTGATATGATCTTTGATACTTTTGATCTGGGTTATGAAGATAAAGATAAAGCAATTGGGGAAGCACTTTATGATGTGAATTTGAATCCAGATCGTACTCTGGGTAAGTTTCCCCATCAGTTAAGTGGTGGACAGCTGCAGCGGTTATTGATTGCCCGGGCACTGCTGATGGATGTTGATGTTTTAATTGCTGATGAGTTAATCAGTATGCTAGATGCTTCAACCAGAATTGGAGTTTTGAATTTACTGGTAGAATCCTGCAAAAAGCACGGCATGGCAGTTATTTTTATTACCCATGATTTAAATCTCGGTTATTATATTTCAGATCAGTCTTTAATTATGTACAAAGGACGTCTGGTAGAAAGAGGAGATACCAAAAAGATTTATGAAAATGCAACCCATCCTTATACACAGATGTTATTTGAAGCTGTACCTGAAATTGGTGAGCGCTGGGATCCTGACGAAGAATTCCTGCCGGAACAGGTAGTAAATGATGTTAATGAATTCTACCAGGAAAATGAAGGTAAGGGCTTTGTAGAAATTGAAGAAGATCACAGCGTACTATTCAGTGATAAATAATGATTGTTTAATTTACAAACTAAGACATTTTGCACAGCTCTGCAAAATGTTCTTTTTGAGAACTATAAAATAACGGTTTAGAAAAGTAAAAGTGGAAGGTGAATATTTTGAGCGAAACAAATAACACTTGGAATTTTATTGGAAAAGATGGAGAATTCAGGCTTGAAGGAGCAGATAAATATAATCGTTTGTATTTTCCACTGACAAATGAAGCGGGAATGATGTCAGCGATTACTCCTTTATTAAATGGAGATATCAAAACAGGCCAGAACACCTTTGCAATGGAGCCTGTATCTGAGGTAAATCTTCATAATAATAGATCATCCAGAAACTTCTGGTTTTTAATTGATGATCAAAAATTGTGGTCTGCTGCCGGTAATTCTGCAGAACAGCATGCAAAGAAATTCACTGCTGAGAATGATGAAAGCACAACAGTCGAAGCAGGATTTTTATGGCATAAGATTATTAGAAAAAGTAAAGAACTTAAAATTGAATCCGAAATAACAAATTTTGTCCCTGCAAATGATGACCAGGTTGAACTGATGCAGGTTAAAATTAAAAATAATGGTGAAAAAGCAAGAAAAATTACACCAACTGCTGCTATTCCAATCTATGGTAGATCAGCAGATAATTTAAGAGATCACCGGCACGTTACCTCCTTGCTCCACAGAACAAAGACAATAGAAAATGGAGTTGTAGTAACCCCCTCACTTTCTTTTGATGAGAGAGGTCATAAAGAAAATGAAGTAGCTTATGCAGTAGTCGGTGCAGAAGATAATTCAGCTGCGCCAATAGGTTTTTATCCGGTCCAGGAAGATTTTGTTGGAGAAGGTGGTTTTCTGGACTGGCCGGAAGCTGCAGCCAATAAAAATACTGATTATTTAAAGCCCGGGGAAAAAGTTGATGGTTATGAAACAATTGGGGCTCTTAGATTTGAAGATTTAACTTTAGAACCTGGAGCAGAAAAAAGCTATATTTTAGCAGTTATTATTGAAGAAGAAAATGATGCTTTAATTGAAACTGCTGCTGAAAAATACTGTAGTGCTCAAAAATTTGAAAGCTATCTGGAAGAAAATAAAGAGTTCTGGAAAAATAAACTTGATAAACTGCAGTTTGATTCAGCCGAAAATAAATTTGATCAGTGGATGCGCTGGGTAACTTTACAGCCTGTCTTGAGAAGAATTTATGGCTGTTCTTTCTTACCTCATCACGACTATGGTCGCGGTGGCCGAGGCTGGAGAGATTTATGGCAGGACTGTCTGGCTCTGCTGATCATGGAGCCTGAGGGTGTTAGAGAAATTCTCTTTAATAATTTTGCCGGAATTCGTTTTGACGGTACAAACGCTACTATTATTGGTTCAGAACCGGGAGAATTTATTGCTGATCGAAATAATATCAGTCGGGTCTGGATGGATCATGGAGCCTGGCCTTTATTAACTACCAAACTCTATATAGATCAGAGTGGAGATCTTGATTTCTTACTGGAAGATCAGACTTATTTTAAAGACTCTCACACTGCTTTTGGGAATGAGATTGATGAAGATTGGGATCAGGATTACGGTAATCAAATGTTAGATAAAGAGGATAATCTTTATCAGGGCAGTATTTTAGAACATCTGCTGGTTCAGCATCTAACATTATTTTTCAATGTAGGAGAACATAATAATTTCCGTCTTGAGGGTGCTGACTGGAATGATGGTCTGGATATGGCAGAAGAAAATGGTGAAAGTGTTACCTTTACTGCTCTTTATGCAAATAATTTATTAGATCTGGCTAAGCTTTTAAAAGCATTAAAATCAGAGAAAAACTTAGATAAGATTGAGCTGGCAGCAGAATTAGAGACTCTCTTTGATTCTCTGACAGATGCTGTTGATTATGAATCAGTTAAAGCTAAACACAAACAGCTTGCTAAATATTTTGCTGCTTATCAGCATAAAGTAGCAGGTGAAAAGAAGGAGTTTGCAGTTGATTCTCTAATTAACGATTTAGAAGAGAAAGCTAACTGGATTATTAAAGATCTTAGAAAAAATGAATGGCTGGAAAATGAAGAAGGTTATAAATGGTTTAATGGCTATTATGATAATGATGGTCAGCGCCTGGAAGGAGAATTTGAGTCAGGAGACAGAATAACTCTGACCGGACAGGTTTTCCCAATCATGGGTGGAGTGGCCACCGAAGAACAGATTGAAGAAATAGTCAAAACTGCTGATAACTATCTCAAAGATGATAATGTTGGTGGGTATCGTTTAAACACAAACTTCAATGAAATATTGATGAATATGGGTAGAGCCTACGGTTTTGCCTTTGGCCATAAAGAAAATGGAGCTATGTTCAGCCACATGGCTGTAATGTACAGTAATGCTCTCTACCAGAGAGGCTTTGCCGAAGCTGGTAATGAAGTGATTTCTTCTATTTATAATCAGTGTCTAAATTTTGAAGAAAGCAAGATTTATCCAGGTATTCCGGAGTATATTAATAACCGGGGCAGAGGGATGTATCATTATCTGACTGGATCAGCAAGCTGGCTGCTGCTGACAATGGTTACCCAGGTCTATGGAGTTAGAGGTAAACTTGGTGATTTAGTTCTGGCACCAAAGCTGATGCCGGAGCAGTTTGATCAGTCTGGAAAAGCTTCAATCAGTACAATCTTTGCTGATCGTGATCTTAAAATCACTTACAGCAACCCTGAAAAGCTCAGTTATCAGGATTATGAAATAAAGAGTGTACTTTTAGATAATAAAGAAATAGAATTTAAGTTATCTAAAGAGGAAGTATTAATTGAGAGAGAACTGCTGAGCAGCTTAGATGAATCGGAAACAATTAAATTAACTGTTAAGCTTGGATAAACTTAAAAATCTTTAAATATATAAGGAATGAAATATAATGAAATCTGATTTAATAGAGATTAAAGAATATGAAGCAGCTGGTTATAAACCTGTCATTGATTATGGTGAGTGGCGGGTTGCAGTTTTAAATTACTGTGATGAACTGCTGCCTGAAAATATCACTAAAATGCAGAAACATAATCAGACTGACGAAGTTTTTGTCCTGCTTAAGGGAAAATGTATGTTATTTATGGCTGAGGGTGATCAGGAGATTGAAAAAATTTATGCTCAGGAGATGGAGCCTTATAAAATGTACAATATTAAACGCTCTGTCTGGCATACCCACACCTTAAGTGAAGAGGCAATGGTCTTGATTATCGAAAATAGAGATACAGGTTTAGATAATTCACCAGAAATAGATTTAACTGATCAAGAGAGAAAAAAAATCATTGAATTGAGTCTGGATTTTGATTAATTTAAAATAAATATCTTTTATTTCAATTAAAGCTTAAAGTTGGTTAAGTTATCAACAGTTGGTTCCCCTATACCAGCTTTATCAGAAACTTTAACCTCTTTAAGCTTTATTGATTTTAATTAAAAATTGAATTTTAAAAATATTATTAATCAAAATTTAAGATCAAACTTTAAAATTAAAGCAGGAGGAAATGAAATGGCCGCTAAACAGGAAAACTTATCTTTTTTTCATTCATTAAAATGGAAGATATCGGCAATTGTAGTACTGATTTTATTATTAGTTTTAACTGCGATCAGTTACATAACTTTTGATTCAGCTTCAGAGATCGTCAGGAGTCAGATTAATGAAAATATTAATCTGGTTGCAGCCTCATATCAGAGTAATACCGAAACAATGTTAAAAACACTCGATAGACAGATTGAAACTATTAAATCTGATGGTAGTTTTAATGGTTATTTTACCCTGATGGAAGGTATGTATTCAGGACCTGATGCTTCTTCAGAAGCAAAAGAAGAATTTACTGCAAATATAGATTCTTTTTTAAGTATGGAATTTGCCACTGCTTCAGCTCTAGGTTCAGTTTCTAAAAATATTGAAAATATAGAATTTGCCTATTTAACTATGTCAGATGGGACAGTTATTGCAGATTCAAGAGCCTATTCTGCTCAGGCTTTAGAAGATAAAACACATTACCTAAAAGATCAACTGGATGAAGACTTATATAAAAATATAAACTTTGGTACAATTCATCAGGAAGATGGACAAGATTATCTTTTATATAATTCTCCTCTCTATGCAGATGATGGAGAGACAATTACTGCTTACATAGTTCTGGCTTTAAATCCGGAATTTGTATATTCAGAACTGCAGAGCCTAAATGTTGATAATGCAGAATACTATAAATTAATAAATTCAGATGGTCAAATTATTAAAGCAGAAAATAAAGAGCTATTTGCTTCAACAATTGATAATCAGTGGTTTATAGAAGAAAATGCCGGCGAGAATACTGCAAATACTGCAGAGATTGAGGGCAATTATCTTCTCAAAAATGAAATTAGAGATAATCTGGCTCTGGCAGTAGAAATTCCAACTTTAGAAATGCTGGCTCCTGTTAACAGTTTAGGTAAAAATATTATTACTGTTTCTATAATCTCTTTAATTTTAGCCTTAATTGGTACTTTCTTATTTATTAGTTGGCAGTTAAAACCCTTATCTGCTTTTATGGAAGCATTTAGAAATATGAAAAATGGTGATTTAAGAAATCAGGTTAAAATGAAGGGTAAAAATTTAAAGAGAAAAGATGAAATAGGTATTATGGCTGGCATTTTTAATGAAATGCTGGATGAACTTAAAAATTTAGTTATAGATATTGATCATCAGGCTAAAAATCTTAATCAATCTGCAGAAAAAATGGATCAGAATAGCCGTGAAGTTAATCAGGGGGCCGAAGATGTTGGCTTTGCAGTCGAAAATTTATCTGCAGGTTCAGAAGAACAGCTGGCCCAGATAGAAGAAAGCAACAATAATGTACAGCGCTTAAATCAGCAGATTAAAGAAGTTGACCACAATGCTGAAGAAATCTCTCAGGGAGCAGAAGAGGTTTTAACAAGTATTGAAAACGGAAATCAGACTGTAAATAGCTCTATTAAAAATATCAATGATTTAAACAGAGAAACCACACAGGTAGCTGAGTTGATTCAGAATTTAGGCACAATGTCAGAAGAAATTGGAGATATAGTTGTTTTAATCAATGATATATCTAATCAAACTAACTTACTGGCTTTAAATGCTGCAATTGAAGCTGCCAGAGCCGGGGAAGCAGGACGAGGATTTTCTGTAGTGGCTGATGAGATAAGATCTCTAGCGGAAGAGTCAGCCGGGGCAACTGAGAAGATTTCTAAATTGATAGAAAAAATTCAGTCAGGTGTAAATCAGGCGGTTAATTCAATGGATGAAAATGAAGAACTGGTTGAAGCAAGTGTAGAAAGTATTGAAGATACTAATGATATTTTCAAAGAAATCAGAGATGTTTCCACCAATTTAGGTAATTCGATTGATAATGTTGTTGATAGAATTGCTCTAATGAGAGAAGAAAGTGAAAATGTCGAGAATGCAATAAATGATATTGCCAAAGTTACCAGAGATTTCGCCTCCAGTTCTCAGCAAATATCTGCTTCAACAGAAGAACAGGCAGCTTCAACAGACGAAATCTTAAATACAGCAGTTGAGTTAAAAACAATGTCAGAAGAACTAATTGCTAATATTAATGATTTTAAAGTCGAGTAATTAAAAGATTTATAGAAATTTGAGGTAACGCAAATTTAGAGTGGGGTGAGAAAATGAAGAAAATATCTTTAAATGGTCAGTGGCAGTTAAGTCAGAGTAAGCAAGAAGAATTTATTGAAGCAGAAGTGCCGGGTTGTGTTCACACCGATTTAATTGCTGCTGGGAAAATTGATGATCCATTTTATAGAAATAATGAAGAAAAGCTGATGTGGATTGGAGAGACGGACTGGGATTACAGTAGAAAATTTGAAGTTGATGCAGCGATTTTGAAAGCAAAAAAAATACTGCTCAGAGCTCAGGGTCTTGACACTTTAGCTGAAATTTACATCAATGAGCAGAAAATTGCTAAGACAAATAATATGTATCGAATCTGGGAGTTTAAAATTAATGAATATCTAAAAACAGGAGAAAATATTATTAGAATTCATTTTAACTCACCCTTAGCTTATTTAAAAGAAAAAGACAAAAAATTTCATATTCCGGCCTGGAGTGTAGGTGATCACCGGCTGCATGGTGGTGGCTGGCTGCGCAAACAGCCCAGTAACTTTGGCTGGGACTGGGGACCGATGCTGGTTACAATGGGTATCTGGAAGGATCTTGAATTAATTGTTTTAAATAAAGCCAGAATTGAAGAAGTCAAAATTGGACAAAAGCATTTAGAAACTGGCAGTGTTGAGCTTAATATTGATCTTTTGACTGAAAAAGTAGCTGCTGAAGCTTTAAATGTAGAAGTTGACTTCTCTCTGGCCGGAAAAGGGGTATATAAAAATTATTTTGAAATAGAAGGTGAAAAAGCAAAAATAGAATTTGAGGTAGAAGAGCCAGAACTCTGGTGGCCTAACGGAATGGGAGAACAGACTCTTTATGATCTTGAAGTTTCTATTTTTGACAGCGGCGGACAGAAGTTAGATTCTATCCAGAAAAAAATTGGTCTAAGAGAGCTGGAATTAATTACTGAAGATGATCAGTGGGGACAGTCTTTTAAATTTAGGGCCAACGGCAGGGATTATTTTGCAAAAGGTGCAAACTGGATTCCGGCTGATGCTTTTGTTTCTAGAGTTAAAAGAAAAGACTACCGTCAGCTCTTAGAATCTGCAGCTGAGGCTAATATGAATATGCTCCGTGTCTGGGGTGGTGGACTTTATGAAAGTGATGATTTTTATGAAATCTGTGATGAGCTTGGTCTAACAGTCTGGCAGGACTTTATTTTCGCCTGTGGCACCTATCCCAGTTTTGATGATGATTTTATGGATAATGTTAAAATCGAAGCTGAAGAAAATGTTAAAAGAATTCGCCATCATGCTTCTTTAGCCCTCTGGTGTGGAAATAATGAGATTGAACAGGGAATAGCAGCTGAAAAATGGGATAGTGAGAAAATTACTATGCCCTGGGCTGATTACAAAAAATTATTTGATGAGCTTCTACCTGAAATCGTGGCTGATCATGATCCTCAGACTGATTACTGGCCCGGAAGCCCTCACAGTCCAAAGGGAGACCGCAATGATTTTAATAATCCTGACTGGGGAGATTCTCATCTCTGGGATGTCTGGCACGGCAAAAAACCATTTGAATGGTACCGCAGCTGTGAGCATCGCTTTAACAGCGAATTCGGATTTCAGTCATTTCCAGAGCCAAAAACAGTATACGGGTATACAGAAAAAGAGGATCGTAATATAACTTCTTATGTGATGGAGCATCATCAGCGCAGTGGTATAGGTAATTCTACAATTATGCATTATCTGCTGGATTGGTTCCGCCTGCCGGTAGGTTTTGATAATGTAGTCTGGACCAGTCAGATTCTACAGGGTTTAGGAATTAAATATGCAGTTGAAAACTGGCGGCGTAATATGCCGCGAGGAATGGGAACCCTTTACTGGCAGTTAAACGATAACTGGCCTGTTGCCAGCTGGTCTTCACTTGATTATCACGGCCGCTGGAAGGCATTACATTTTATGGCTAAAAGATTTTATGCTCCTCTTTTAATTTCTGGAGTAGAAAATAAGGAGAAGGCAGCTGTTGAAATTCATCTTACCAGTGATCAAACTGAAGATATAAAGGGGCAGGTTAACTGGTATTTAAGAGATGTCAGTGGTCAACTGATTCTAGAAAATTCTTTTGAAACAGAAATTAAGGCAGAAAGTAATCAGCAGGTTAGAACCCTGGAACTTCAGGATTATGTTAATCAGCATGGAATTAGAAATTTAATGCTCTGGCTGGAATTAGAAGTTGATGGTGAAATTGTGAGTGATAACTTTGTTTCTTTTGTCAGACCAAAGCATATGCAGCTTGAAGAGCCGGAGATTAAAACTGAGATTAAACGTCTGGAAGCAGGTAAATACTGGTTGAGATTAAGTGCAGCTAAAACTGCCCTCTGGACCTGGCTGGAATTAAAAGATAGTGATTTGAAATTAAGTGATAACTTTTTCCATCTCTATCCCGGGAGAAAGATAGAAGTTATAGCAGAAATTGATCAGGATCTGAGAATAGATGAATTTGAAAAGCAGCTGACTCTTAGATCATTGATTGATACTTATTAAAAATCAAGAGTAAAGCATATTTATTTTTGTTGGAGAATAGTTAATTAAATAACTCAATTATTTTAGAAAGCCAAAAGGTTGAATTATTAAGTGTTAATATTAATGATTCAGCCTTTTAAATATTTAATTAAATTAAATATATTTGCATCTTTAATTATAAAGTGATAGTTTAAAAGATAGAAGTTAATTTAATCGTTAAATAAAGATTAGGGGAGATAAATGATGGCTGAATTAAAGAAACTCTGGAATTATGTGCGCAATTATAAATTATATTTATTTGCCGGCTTAATTTTTATAATTTTTAATGTGCTGTTTTCAATGATTCCAGGTTATTTAAATAGAAGAATTATCGATGATGTAATAAATAATCAAAAAATGGAGCTGCTGGCTGGTTTTTTAGTTGCCTATGTGGTTGCTAATTTACTGAGAGCTGCTGTGATAATGGTTCACCGCTATTATACAGAAAGTTTATCTCAAAATATTTTGAGAGATTTAAAGCAGGATCTTTATGATCATCTGCAGAAACTTTCATTTAATTATTTTAATCATAATCGAACTGGAGAATTAATGTCCAGAATGACCGGAGATATGGAAGCGGTCCGAATGCTTTTTGCAGAGGGAATGTTTCATTTTGTCAGATCAATCTTTTATGTAGTTTTAGTAATGGCCGTTTTAATTCCTGAAAGTCTAAAATTATCTCTGGTTTCACTTGCTTTAAGTCCTTTAATCGGTTTTTTTGCTTATCGGCTTGGAGTCAGAATCAAACCAATTTTCAAGCAGGTTAGAAGGCAGTATTCAGATTTAAACTCGACTGTTCAGGAAAATATATCAGGGATTAGAATAGTTAAAGCCTTCCATCAGCAGTGTTATGAAATGGAAAAATTTGATGAAGAAAATAATGATTATTTCACCAAAAACTATAATGCAGCTAAAATCTGGTCAAAATATTTTCCGATAATGGAGTTTTTGGGCGGGATGAGCACAGTGCTGCTCCTATTTTATGGAGGGCGGCTTGTAATTCAGAATGAGATTACTCTTGGTGTCTGGATGCAGTTTAATTCTTATCTCTGGATGTTAATTATGCCAATGCGGATGATCGGTCACCTTGTAAATATGTTTTCTCGGACCAGTGCTTCTGCTGAGAGAATCTTTGATGTTTTAGAAACTGAGCCAGAAATAAAGAATAAAGAAAATGCAATTAGTGTGGATCGGATTAAAGGTGAGGTTGAATTTAAAAATGTTTCTTTAAGTTATGAAGAAGAAGATATATTAAAAAATATTTCCTTTCATGCCAGCTCGGGTGAGACAGTGGCAATAATGGGAGCAACAGGCAGCGGAAAATCATCACTGATTAATTTAATTCCCCGCTATTATGAAGTAACAGAAGGGGAAGTTTTAATTGACGGTATTGACAACAGAGATTATGATCTACAGAATTTAAGATCTCAGGTCTCGATTGTAATGCAGGATGTTTTCCTTTTTTCTGAATCAATTGCCAATAATATAGCCTATGGTCAGCCGGGCCTGGATCTAGAAAAAATTAAAAGAGCTGCTTCGGTCAGCAGTGCTCGAGAATTTGTGGAAGAAATGGAATCCGGTTTTGAAGAAGTTATTGGAGAGAGAGGTATGGGACTTTCTGGTGGTCAAAAACAGAGGGTCTCTCTGGCCCGGGCAATTGTAGAGGAAAGCCCAATTCTAATCCTTGATGATGCGACCTCTGCTGTTGATATGGAAACAGAGCATCAAATTCAGCAGGCCTTAGAGGCAATGGATAAAAAAAGCACAGTTTTCTTAATTGCTCACCGTATTTCTTCTGTCCGGAATGCAGATCAGATTTTAATTTTGGATCAGGGAGAAATTATAGAAAGAGGATCTCATGCAGAGCTGATCAGAAAAAAAGGACACTATTATAGAATGTTTAAAGAGCAGTATAAAGAAGTAATAGATGAAGCAGAAATTGAAGAAAGGTGGGTAAATTAAATGGCCTATAATCGATATTTTGAAGACGAAGAGATGGAAAATTTGGATCCAAATAATATCAAAAGGGTGCTTTCCTATTTAAAACCATATAAATATAAAGTCGCTTTATCATTATTATTAATGGCCATGGCTGCTTTTGCCGACCTTTTGGGACCTTATCTAACGAAAGTTGCAATAGATAATTATATTGCTGCCGGTGATTATAGAGGCCTGACAATGATTAGTCTATTGTTTATTAGTTTACTTGCAGTTAATGGTCTGGCTGTTCGCTTTCGCGTTTTAATCATGAGCAAAGTCGGACACAAGGTTGTTCGCAATATCAGACAGGATCTTTTTCAGCATATCCAAAAATTATCTTTCAGCTATTTTGATTCCATTCCTGCCGGCAAAATTATTGTTAGAGTAATGAATAATGTTAATTCACTACAGAACTTATTAGAAAATGGATTAATTAATATTATTACTGATACTTTTCGCTTTCTGGCAATTTTAGTAATTATGCTCAGTCTTGATCTCAGGTTAACCTTAATTTCAATTACAGTGATGCCTATTCTGATTTTTCTAATATTCATCTTAAAAAAGAAAATCAGAATTGGCTGGCGTCGGGTCCAGAAAAAACGCTCCAATATGAATGCTTATATTCATGAAAGTTTAACCGGAATGCAGATCACTCAGGCTTTTGTCAGAGAAGAAAAAAACAGCGGCATTTTTAAAGATCTGCAGGATGATTATGTCAGCAACTGGATGAAAACAGTAATGATGTCACACGGTATTTTTCCAATTGTACTTCTGGTAAACACCACCAGTGTTATTATTATGTATTTAGTGGGAATCAGAGACTTAAATGCCGGCCTGGTTACAATCGGTACTCTGGTTGCACTGCTGCAGTATATCTGGCGTTTATGGCAGCCAATTATTAATATCAGCAACTTCTATAATCAGGTTTTAGTTGCCAACTCAGCTGCCGAAAGAATATTTGATGTACTGGATACTGAGCCGGATATTGTTGATCAGCCAGATGCTAAAGAAATGCCAGAAATAAAAGGTAAAGTCGAATTTAAAGATGTAACTTTCAGTTATCAAAAAGATAGCGAAATTATTTTGAAAGATATGAACTTTGAAGTTGAGCCGGGAGAGACTATAGCCTTTGTTGGGGCAACAGGAGCCGGGAAAAGTACAATCATAAATTTAATGACCCGCTTTTATGAGATTGATCAGGGCAGTATTTTAATCGATGACCTTGATATCCAGGGAGTAAAAGTCGCCTCATTAAGAAAACAGATAGGGGTTATGATGCAGGATACTTTTATCTTTTCTGGTTCAATTGCAGATAATATTCGCTATGGTAATTTAGATGCCAGCCGCAAAGATATAGAAAAGGCAGCTGAAATGGTCTATGCAGATCAGTTTATCAGTGAAATGGAAAATGGCTATGATACTGAGGTTAATGAGAGGGGTTCAAGATTGTCAGTAGGGCAGAGGCAGTTAATTTCTTTTGCCAGAACCATTCTTTCTGATCCTAAAATTTTAATTTTAGATGAGGCTACTTCCAGTATTGATACTCAAACTGAGATTTTAATTCAGAAAGCAACTCAGGCTGTTTTAGCAGGAAGAACTTCTTTTGTCATAGCTCACCGTCTTTCTACCATTAGAAATGCAGACCGAATAATGGTCTTAGAAGATGGAGAAATTATTGAGACTGGAAGTCATGAGGAACTGATGGCTGAACAGGGTCATTATCATGATTTATATATGGCTCAGTATAATCGAGTAATTTAGACAAAGTTTTTATATCATATTCTTTAAATATAGCCAGAAAAATGTTATAATCATAAAAGATAATTTAAAACTTAAAAAAACTCTAAGTAACTCAAAAGATTTTAAGTAATTAAAAATTCAAGGAGGTTAAATTAATGAAGTATAGAAAGCTAGGTAAAACAGGTTATGAAGTTTCAGAAGTCTCTTTTGGTGGCTGGGCGATTGGTGGTACCTGGGGAGATGTAGAAGATGAGCAGTCAATGGCAGCTCTAGAAGAAGCAGTTGATCAGGATATTAACTTTTTTGATACTGCTGATGTTTATGGAGATGGCCGCAGTGAGCGCCTGATGGCTCAGCTGAGAAAAGAAACAGATGAGGAAATCTATATAGCTACTAAAGCGGGGAGAAGACTTAATCCTCACACCGCTGAAGGCTATAATAAAGAGAACTTAAATAATTTTGTGGACCGCAGCCTTAAAAATCTGGATGTAGATACTATTGATCTGCTGCAGCTGCACTGTCCTCCAACTGAAGTCTATGATCAGGGAGAGGTATTTGAAATTCTAGATGAGATGGTAGAGGCCGGTAAAATTAAAAACTATGGTGTCAGTGTAGAAAAAGTAGAAGAGGCTATGATGGCACTCGAATATGAAAATGTAGCTACTGTGCAGATTATCTTCAATATGTTCAGACACAAGCCAGCTGATGAATTTTTTGCAAAAGCTAAAGAAAAAGGAGTAGGAATTATCTGTAGAGTACCGCTGGCAAGTGGACTTTTAACCGGTAAATTCTCTAAAGACTCTACTTTTGAAGAAAATGATCACCGCAACTTTAATCGGAATGGTGAGGCCTTTGATAAAGGAGAAACTTTCTCCGGTGTAGATTTTGAGCTTGGCTTAAAAGCTGTGGATGAACTGGAAGAAATTAAACCAGAAGGTCTAACAATGGCCCAATTTGCACTCAAATGGATTTTAATGCATGATGCAGTTAGCTGTGTAATTCCTGGTGGTAAAAAACCATGGCAGGTAAAAGATAACGCAGCCGCTTCTGAGGCAGAAGATCTCTCAGATGAAGTAATGGAGAGAGTTGACGAAATTTATGATGAATATATTAGAGATAGTGTACATCATCTCTGGTAGAATAAATAGGTTTAAATAAGTAAATATGAGTTAATTGAGCTTTGACAGCACTCTAAGGTTTTCAGTGCTGTTGAGGCTCTTTTTTTTATTCATTTAGACAAAATTGTATATATTTTGACAATTTTAGTGAAATTACAACAAAATAATGGTATAATTAAATATAATTTTTCATTTTAAATATTTTATAACAGGGGGAATACATATGAGATTTAAGAAAAAAGCCTGG
Source organism: Halanaerobium sp. (assembly GCA_046260625.1). Classification (GTDB taxonomy): domain Bacteria; phylum Bacillota; class Halanaerobiia; order Halanaerobiales; family Halanaerobiaceae; genus Halanaerobium. The sequence goes on from JBHEOV010000047.1 coordinate 13,838, forward strand.
GGACTGGTATTTGTAGTGCTGGCATTAATGGTTATTTTGAGCGGCTGTGAGAGTGGCGGAGAATTGAGTGATGTCAAAGATGTGCGTAAATTTGCTGGAAGTGTTGGTCCTGGTGACTTTATCAATATTGAAGTAAATGTCACAGATAAATATTTAGATTATGAAGTTCGAGATTTAGGTTTAGGATCTGAACCCGAAATAGGAAGAATTGATTTTACAGAACCAGGCTCAACTTTTTATGTTTTGGATAATGATGATAAATTCTTAATGTTAGGTAGTGATGTCTTAATTGCAACAGATAAAGATGAAGATGGACTAGATACAGGAGAGGAAATTCTTACTGCACTTAAAGAAATGGATTCAAATGATGCTAATGAAATTAGTGGCAAGTATAACATTATTACTTCTTTAGAAGGAGCTCCTGGTATTGTTGATTTTAATTCAAATGGAGAAGCAGATATTCAAATAGATTTAAATGGAAATGGTAGCTATAATGATCCAGAAGAAGGGTTTATTGCTGATTATAGTTATAATGAAAACTATAAAGCCCTAGAAATTATAGAAGATGATCAAGCATTTAAACATTATGGGATCTTTTTAGATGGAGAAATTGGGATTTTTGATTCTTATGCCAGTGAAGATAATGGAAGCAGCTGGGAAGGGGATGGAATGTCAATTTTAGTTAAACAGAATTCTTTATTTGAATTAATTGATTTTGCAGGAACATATGATTATATTGATGTTGATGGTTATAATGGTGAAATAACTATCTCAGTTGATGCTGATAATATAGAAATAACTTATACGTCAGATGAAGCACCTGGTGGTACTGAAACTACTGAACCTATTCCTGTTTCATATTATGAAGAAGACAATACTGGATTATGGAGTTTTAGTTATGATATGAATGGGAATGAGGATGATGAACTATGGACAATGATGTTATTTGAAAAAGATGGAGAAGAAATATTAGTTTTAGGAGTTACAGAAGATTCTAAAGAAGAAGGACTTTTTGGTTGGGATGGAGATGAATCTAATGGTGGTATGGTTCTTGGAGTTAAGCAATAATTTATGTAAAAGTCTGTAAATTTAGACTTCAACTAAAAACTTGACAAAAGATTTAAAAGATGTATAATGGGATTAAGATACAAAATATAAGTAAATCACTTATAATTAAGAAACAACAATAAGGCTATAAGAAAGGGTGATTTAATAATGTTAAATTCATTATTTACATTCATCAAAAGTTCAAATGCTGAAGGCAGAAGAATCGAAAGTAATGTTCAATCTGTAAAAGAAAAGCAGCTTAAACATGATTCTTGTGCAAACTTTAATCAGTACTAAAAACTGTTTTATTTAAAAGACAATAACTAATTTATAAAAATAAGACAATCACTTTATAAC
>JBHEOV010000048.1:0-14745 GCA_046260625.1 Halanaerobium sp.
GGAGTCTTCAAAGTGATACTGTTTGGTCAGTTTATGTTGATAGATCTGGAATTGTCTGGCTGGGAACCTGGGGAGCCGGTATTAATAAGTATGTATGGGCAAATAATGTTTTTAAGCATTTTAACTATTCTCAATTTAAAAACAGCTTAAATAATAATAATGTTAGTAGTTTTTGTGAAGATAACAAGGGATATATTTGGATTGGAACCTTGGTGTAGATGATAAAATAGATTTAATCCGAAGACTGAAGAATTTAAGCATTTTACGCATGATCCCCAGCAGGAATCTTCCTTACCAAATAATACGGTCCGCAGTATCTATCAAGATTCAAAAGGAAGACTCTGGATCGGAACCGACAAAGGATTAGCTTTATACCAAAAAGATAAAAATAAATTTAAAACTTATACCCATAATTCTAGAGTAGAAAATAGTCTCAGTGATAATAGAATATATGCAATTCATGAGGATAAATTTGGAGATTTATGGATTGGAACCTGGTCAGGTGGTTTAAACAAATTTAATGTTGAAAAAGAAAAGTTTACGAGATACAATGTCAAAAACAGCGGCTTATCTTCAAATAATGTCTGGGAAATTTATGAAGACAGCAAAGGACAATTATGGGTAGGAACTACTAATGGACTCAATTTATTTAATAGAGATTATAATAGATTTATTAGATATACTGCCAGTCCAGATACTAATAAGACCATTAGTGCCAACTCAATTTCAGATATATTTGAAGATAGCACAGGTAAACTATGGATAGCAACTTTTAATGGTGGATTAAATTTACTTAATGAGGAAAAGAAGTCTTTTGAACACTTTACAACTGCAGATGGCTTAATTTCTAATAATATAAAATCTATTCTTGAAAGTGACAATCATAATTTATGGTTGAGTTCTAACAAAGGATTAATGCGCTTTGACCCTGATAGCTTATCTATTGATCACTACAATACTAATGATCAACTACAAAGTGATGATTTTAATAAAAATGCTAAATTAAAAAGCCAAAATGGAAATTTATATTTTGGAGGAACTAATGGGTTTAATGTCTTTAACCCCCAGAATATAAAGAATAATGATTATAAACCCCCAGTTGTTTTAACTTCTTTAAAGCAAAATAGAGAAAAAGTAGAATTAACTAAAAGTTTAAGCTCGATAAATGAGTTAACTTTAGATTGGGAAAACAACTCTTTTGAATTTGAGTTTGCTGCACTTAATTTTATTCAAAATAGTGAGAATAAATTTGCTCATATGCTTGAAGGATTCGATGAAGAATGGAATTATATTGGTCAGAGAAGATTTGGAGAATATACCAATCTCCCTGCCGGAAATTATATTCTTAAGATAAAAGCAGCTAATAATGATGGAGTTTGGAATAACAACCCCTTGGAACTTAAAATTAAAGTAATTCCACCTTTCTGGCAAACAATTTGGTTTAAACTCCTTATAGCTATTATTGTTTTTTTCTTAATATATATTACATATCGTATAAGACTAGCTACAATTAAAAAGAAAAATCAAGAACTTGTAGAATTGGTAGAGAAACGGACACAAAAAATAGTTGAAAAAAATAAAGCTCTTGAAAAAATGTCAAGAACAGATAATCTTACTAAACTTCCTAATAGAAGACACATCTTAGAAAAAATAAATGAAGAGATTGTACGACAAAAAAGACATCATAATCCTTTTTCTATAATTATGGGTGATATTGATCACTTCAAAAAATTTAATGACACTTATGGCCATAAAATAGGCGATCAAGTCCTGGAAAAAGTAGCTTCATTAATTAAAGAAGAAAAACGAGAAGAAGATTTTGCAGCTAGATGGGGAGGAGAAGAATTTTTAATACTGCTACCTGAAACAAATATTGAACAAGCTTATGTAACAGGCGAAAGAATTCGAAAAGAAATTATGAATATGGAATATAAAGCTAATAATAAACAATTAAAAATAACATTAACTTTTGGCATAACTGAATATGATTTAGATCTTAGTATTGAAGAAAATATTAATAGAGCCGATAAAGCACTTTATCAGGGCAAAAAACAAGGTAGAAATTGTAGTGTAATTTTTGAAGAAGAATCTAAAAATATTTAATTAAAAATTTTAAAGCTTTCCCAATGCTTTCAAAAATATCTAATTTAATGGTTATCAAATATAAAATCTATAAGTATTTGGATTCCAATCTTTCTGAAAGCTTTATTTAATAATAAGTCTAGAAGAGAACAAAATCGAAGGGTAGAATTGATTCAAAATCCAAGAGCTATTCTGAATCAGATAATGGAGCTTTTTGATAGTGAAGTAAACTAAACCAGATAACTACTTCTGAAAATATAAGGGAGGCAAATGAAGGTTATTATGAATTATATATTTTTATCACCATATTTTCCAAATAATTTTTATAAATTTTGTGCAGCACTTAAAGAAAACGGAGTCAGAGTAATGGGAATTGGTGACTTACCCTTTGAAGAATTGAGAAGTGAACTTAAGGCTGCACTGACAGAATATTATAGAGTTGATAATATGGAGGACTATTCTCAGCTTCTTAGGGCCTGTGGATATTTCACCCATAAATATGGGAAGATTGATCGGATTGAATCTCATAATGAATACTGGTTGGAAACAGATGCCAGATTACGAACAGATTTCAATGTTCAGGGTTTAAAGTCAGATGATACTGAAGCTATAAAATATAAGTCAAAAATGAAAGAGGTATATAATAAGGCTGGAATAAATACAGCCAGAGGTCAGATTGTTAGTAACCTTAAGCAAGCCGAAGAATTAATTAAAGAACTTGGTTATCCAGTTGTTATTAAGCCTGATAAAGGAGTAGGAGCAGCTGATACTTACAAACTTAAAAACAGGCAGGAATTAATTGATTTTTTTGATAGAAAAGCAGATTTTGATTATATAATGGAAGAATATATTGATGGGGAAATTCAAACCTTTGACGGCTTAATAGATCAGGAAGGAAATATTGTCTTTTCATCATCATTAATTTTTAATCAAGGGATAATGGAGACAGTAAATCAGGGTCTCGACATATCATGCTATATACCAAGGAAACTGCCTGAAGATATAGTAGAGCTTGGCTTAAAAACTGTTGAGGCTTTTAAAGTCAGGGAAAGATTTTTCCATTTCGAATATTTTAAGTTAGATGATGGGCGGATTGTTGCCCTGGAAGTCAATATTAGGCCTCCTGGAGGTCCGGCCCTTGCTATGTTTAACTATGCAAATGATATTGATATTTACAGAAAGTATGCAAAAATGATTGCTCAGGCGGATTTTGATTCCAATATAAATAGAAAATATAACTGTTTTTATGTTGGAAGAAAGAATTTAATTAATTATAAACACAGTTTAGAAGATATTTTATCTAATTACGGTGATTATATAGTTCAGCACGAAACTGTTCCTGCTATACTGGCTCCTGCTGTAGGTGACTACGGTTTTATTTTAAGAACTAAAGATATTGAAAAGGGTAATGAAGCTGTAGAATATATATTGGCTAAGCTTTAGAAAATAAATAAATATTGAAGTTAGTGCTACCCACTTAAAATCAGACAGTCGGAATTTTGACTCATCATAAAAGAATGAATGGTGATGGTTATCCCTTAGGAATTAAGAGTAAAAAAATAAGCGGCAGAAACCTTTAAATTTAGGGCTCTGCCGCTTAAATAATTTTCAGTTATTTTTTATTGAAAAGAAATGCTCACTAAAAAGAGGGCTTTTTTTTACTATTGTTTTCACTCTGAAATTTCTTCAATAACCTCATCGGTTATATTTTCGACTCCAGAACTGTCCTTTACTTCCTCTATATCTTCACTATCTCCAACTACCTCATCAACTTCTTCGCTAACATCTTCACCGGCTAAATTTGAAATTCCGTTAACTTCATCTTCTAAGTACCATTTCAGTGACTGAGCATCTACTGAAAGTTTGTAATTCATTTCTTCAGTGAGTGAATGTATCTCTGAAAACATGATTTCTGAATCGACTTCTACAACTTCTGCAACATCTACAACTGCCAGTTCAATATTCTCTGGCTCATTTTGTGCATAAACTGCACTACCGGCTCCAAAAACAAGTGAAATTAAAAGAAAGAGAGTCATTACATAAAGTGTTGATTTTTTCTTCATTTTTAAAACCTCCAGTTAAAATTAAGTACTCAATTTCTTTATTCTGACTTCAGAATAGCAAAGATAAATTAGAAAGTTTTTAAAATAAAATTAAAAGGAAATTAGAATACTCTGCAGCTCATTTACTTAAAAATTAAAAAGGCAGGTAATCCCATATTTGTCTTGAATATTATTATATGAGAAGCAGAGAATAGTCTAAAAAAATACAGCATAGATGACTAAATTGAACTTTAAATTTGGAGGGTTTCTAATGAATAAAACTAAACTTTCTAAAACAATATCCTACATCCTGCGCCATCATCCGGAAGACTTTAATTTAAAACTGGCAGCAGATGCTTCAGTTGAAACAGATGAACTTTTAAAGGTTTTGAGAAATAAATTTAAAAATACCACAAAGGATGACTTAATTCAGTTGGTCAAAAATGATCCCAAGGGCCGTTTTAGCTTTTTAGATGACAGAAAAAGAATCAGAGCCAGCTACGGCCACAGCATTGAAGGAGTTAACCCTAATTATCTGGCAGTAGAACCTCCAGAAATTCTCTATCATGGAACAAGACCAGAGGTTAAAGATAAAATACTGGCATCTGGTTTAAAACCGATGGGTCGAAACTATGTCCACTTAAGTCTTGGAGTTAAAGAAGCTGAGAAGGTGGCGCGCCGAAGAACCAATCAGCCTTTAATCTTTAAGGTCAAAGCTCTGAAAGCCCACCAGGAGGGGCAGAAATTTTATAAAACAGCAGCAGATATTTACCTGACAGATAAAGTTTCTGCAGACTATTTGTTATTATTAACTGAGAATAACTAATTTAGTTAAGTTATATTTGGGGGAGAGGGGTTATTTTCAGCCTGATTAAAAGATAGGGGTTATGATTATAAATAAAAGAAATTTTTGCAAGAAGAAGTATTAGAAAATATACATCCTAGTCTGATCTTTTTATAAAAATTAAATCTGCAAAAGAAATATCAAATTTTTAATAAAGGTAAAAAATAATTTACCAAGAATAATATACTATACGAGGGAGTGATGAAATGAAAAAAATCACTGGCTTAATATTGCTTGTCACAATAGTTTTAGCTTTAACAATAGGGGTTAATGCGCAAGAAATAACTGAAATTGAGATAAGTGAATTGAAAAGAAGCAGCAAAGAAATAATATTAAAACAGCTGCCATATCAAATCGGAGATAAATACAGTGAAAATAAACTAGAATTATCAAGAAAGAGGCTTTTGAATAGTGATTTATTTAATCCAATTTCTTTTCAGCTTTCAGCTCAAAAAATAACAGCTAACGATTATCAAATTTTAATTGAGGCTGAAGATAGTGGTATATTTATGTTTCACCCCTGGGAATTTGGAATTAGAAAGGCAACTGGTTTATTAGGAGAAAATTTTAAACAAAAAATTAGAAACCCACATGGTACAGGCCTAAGTTACTTATTAGCAATTGACTGGAGTGATGATTCTTATGAGGAAATTGGTCTGGAATACGTAGGTCAAAAGAGCAGAATTTATAATTTTAATTACAGAAATTTTGACAGGGATTTAGAATTCAATCAGAAGGAATTTCAGGCTGAAGGAAGTTTTTATCAGTTTAGTTTAGAAACTATTCCTGCAGCAGCAATAAAAAATAATTACAGCTTTAAAATCCAAAATAATGACTATTATATCAATAATCAGACTCAAAAACAGGAATTTTTAATTCCTGCTTACAGTTTGAACTATGACAAAAATTTTGAATTTAAATTTGAACTGAGCCGGGCATTTTCCTTAAATGATAATTATGATGATTTTAATCTGTTTGAATTTAATCTAAATAAAGAATTTGATTTGAGTAAAAATTCAAGAATTATTGCAGATTTTAAGGGAGGATTAAGCTCAGACGATACCCCCTTCAATTTTCAATTCACTGCAGGCGCTTTTAGCAAAATTGATGGTGGCATTCCAATCCGAGGTCAGGATTATGAATTTGCAGGCACTAAATACTTTAAAAACACCTTAGAATATCAAAGGATGCTCTGGAGAAAAAATTGGTGGGGAGTTGTCTTCATTGATACTGCAAAAATAGCAGTAGCTGAGAAAGAATTAGGAGATCTTGACTGGGAAAATGATGCTGGATTGGGATTAATCTATTATTCTTATTTGGGGCCAATTAGAGCCGATATTGCTTTTGATAATGCACAGAGCAGCCCGGTTTTCAATATTGGATTTGGTAGTTCATTTTAAGCTCTAATTTAGCAAAATTTTAATTTTATTATAAAGTTGGTGAGATAATGCTGACAATTAAATGTGCAAAATGCAAAACTAAACTTTTTAAATATAAAAAAATAGGACAGGGAAAAGTGATCCGCTGCTGGAAAAGCAAAATAACAAGGCTCTATGACGGAGAAGTTGAGGGTCAAAACTTTGTCTGTGGAAATTGCAGAAATATCATTGCAGAAATAAAGGATGACTGCCTTGACATGAATAATGATCAATTTACTTATACCGGCACCAAAATCAGAAAATAATTAGGAAGGATGATCAGTTAATTGAATTATTATCAAAAAATATTAGCAGAAATCAAAAACTATAAACCAACTAATCAGGCAGAACATTTTCACTATGATATAAGGTATCTTCTTGAAGCTGACAGCAGCGAAGAACTGCAAAAGAGCAGAGAATCTCTCAATTTAAAATGGATTTATTTAAATAAAGTAGCTAATTACTTGAGTGAGGAGTCAGTTTTAAGAATGGTAAGAAAAACAGGAGTGAATATCAGATGAAAAAATTTTCCAAGCGTACATTTAGAAGTTTTTCTGAATTTATAAGAGAGTTTAAATTTATTCTGAAAAATCGAGATAAGATTGGTGAATTAGAAAAAGGTAAGTTAATCAGTGATCAATTCAGGCAGAGAATCATGATGGCAGTGACTGAGGTCAATGGCTGCCGCTACTGTTCCTATTATCATTCTAAACAGGCTTTAAAAGCTGGCATCAGCAGTGAAGAACTTGATTCACTTTTAGCTGGGAAAATCAAAAACTGTCCCGATAAAGAAAAAATAGCTCTGATTTACGCTCAACACTGGGCTGAAAAGCAGGGAAAACCTGAGCAGGAGTGGAAGCAGAAACTCAAAAGTGAATATGGAGCAGAAAAAGCAGAAATAATTAACTTAGCAGTTAGAATGATTAATTTTGGCAATTTAAGTGGAAATACTTTCGATTATTTGTTGTTTAAACTTTCTTTTGGTTTCTTTGGACAGTGAAATTGAAAACGACAAGTATAATCCTAATAATCAAAATGACGTGTAATATTTCTTAAAAACATTATTCTTGCAGATATTGCATTTGTAATTTCTGGAATATTTTTATTATCTAATTATTTTGCCAGTAAAAATTTAAAAGAATAAAATATTAGGAGTGGTTAAAATGAGCAGCAAAAAAACAGTACCTTCAATTGATAAGTGGCTTAAAGAAGCAAAATCAGATCCGGAAGCTTTAAAAGAGGGAATGTATCTTGTTCATAATGGAACTGTGCGTCAAACATCCAGAGCTAAAGCTCGGCAGGGTGTGGAAGATGATGATGTTAAAGGAATGGAGTTTGATTATGATGCGGCAAAGGTTGATCAGGCTGTTGCTGAAACAAAAAAGATGGATGGTGTTTTTCACATTAGAGTCTGGCTTAATCAGGGCCAGCTTGAAGTCGGAGAAGATATCATGTATGTGCTGATCGGCGGAGATATACGCCCACATGTAATCGATGCTCTGCAGTTTTTAGTAGCAAAGATCAAAACCGAATGTGTTAAAGAAATTGAGCAGAAATAATTTAAAGGAATTTGATAGTAAATGATGAAATATATTAATAGAAATTTCTTTTTTGTACAGCCAAAGGAGGAATCAAACAATAAACTAAAAGGCCCTCTAAATCTTAATTTAATTTAGAGGGCAATTAATTTTAATGGAAATAAATTCTGGATATAATTATAATCTATCCGATGAGATTTATTTTGGAGAAATTAATTTCAAGATCTTCATTAACATATTCTTGATCAGCCCGAATGTGTACAATTTTACCTGCGAACATTTCGTGAGAGCCGGGTTTAATTGAATCAACCACCTTACATTCTATATTCACTGGAAAATTAGTTAAAATTGGAGCATTAATTTTAATAGCATCTTCATACTTTAAATTTAATTCTTTAAATTTATCTGTATCTCTGCCGCTGTGATTACCAAGATACCAGAACTCTCTTTTATTAGCTGTGGATACCAAATTGACTACAAAAACTCCAGTATCTTTTATCATCTGATAAGAGTATCTGTCTGGCACAATACCAATCATTATCATTGGAGGATCATAACTGCAGTTACAGGCGTAAGCAACTGCAAGTGCATTATTTTCACCGTTTTTGCCTCTGCAGGACACGATTATGTTACAAAAAGGTCTCAAACTGCCTTGAAATTTTTTCACACTCTTTTTCATTTTATATTCATCTCCATATTTAATAGTATTTAGTTCATTATATCAGTAAAATTATAATTTTCAAAATAATATTTTGAGTTAATAAAGAGCAAAGGTGATTAATATGAAATTAATAGTTTTAGTAGAAAATAATACCTTAATTGACCGCTATTTTAGAGCTGAACCTGGTTTATCATATTTTTTAGAAATTGAGGGCAAAAGAATATTATTTGATCTGGGTTATTCTGATTTATTTATAGAAAATGCGCGAAAGATGGATATAGATTTACTTAATTTAGATTATTTAATCTTATCTCACTCTCACCTGGACCATACCTGGGGCTTAGCACATTTAATTAGTTTATATACTGAAGCTAAAATTGAGGCTAAAAAGTATAATAAGCCACTGCTGATTACACATCCCGAAACTTTTAATTCCAGAAGGGTAGGGAAAATTAATCAGATAGGATCTTTGATTTCTAAATCAAGAGCTGCCGATCATTTTAAATTAAATTTAAGCAAAAAACATATTTATTTGACTGACAATCTTGTTTTTTTAGGTGAGATTGAGAGAAGAAATAACTTTGAGGCTCAAAAACCAATAGGAAAAGTGCTTAAAAATGGAAAAGAAGAAGCTGATTATATTCTTGAAGATTCAGCTTTAGCATACAATTCTCCTGAGGGCCTCATTATTATCTCCGGCTGTTCTCATGCAGGAATCTGTAATATTATTGATAAAGCAAAAGAAATATTTGAGCAGGAAAAGGTGCTGGATATAATAGGAGGTTTTCACCTGCAAAACCCTTCTAAAGAGCAGCTTCAAGGAACAAAAAACTATCTTAAAAAATTAAATCCTGAAGCTGTACATGCTTCTCACTGTACTGATCTGAAGTCTAAGATAGAACTAGCTGAAGTTGTTGAAATCAGAGAAATAGGAGTCGGTTTAGAAATAGAATACAAATAGCTTTTAGGGAGAATAAACTAATGATTTGATTGTGTAAAACTGTGAAAAAATTGAAAGGAGATGTTTTAAATGGTAATAGCAGAATTAACTATTGTGCCGCTTGGTACAGAAAGTACAAGTTTGAGCCATTATGTAGCTGGCTGTCACGAGCTTTTAAAAAAACAGGATAAGGTTAAATACAGGCTGACTCCAATGGGAACAATTTTAGAAGGAAAACTTGCTGATATTTTTGAAATTACAAAGAAGATGCACGAAGTTCCTTTTGAGAGTGGAGCCTTAAGAGTTACAACCAATTTAAAAATAGATGATCGCCGGGATAAGGAAGCCCAAATGGATAAAAAAATTAATTCAGTCCAAAAAAAACTAAAATAGCTAATAAAGATAAGGAGATAAAGATGGAAATAAATAAAATAGGTGAAGTTAGAAGTAAATATAAAGAGCCGGTTGGTCCCGATGAGATGAGAAAGAGTAAAAGCATTATTGAAATTGAAGCAGAATATTTAGATGGACTTGATCAAATTGAGGATTATGAATATCTGCAGATTCTTTTCTATTTTCATAAATCAGAAGGTTATGACTTGATTAGCAAAAGAAGAAAGGGGCCGGAAAGAGGTTTATTTACCTCCAGGAGTCCTCGCCGACCAAGCCCAATTGGCATGACTACAGTGGAATTATTAAAAAGGGATGGCAATAAACTGCATGTCTATGGTCTTGATGCTATAGATGGAACTCCTGTGATAGATATCAAACCCTATGCTTCTTTTATGGATCAGCCGACACTTTCTCTGCAGAAAGAGACACCGCGCTATCAGCTCAATAAATTAATTGAATATCAGAATCTGCATGATCTACTGCTAAAAGCTGGAGAATTACACGGACATTACTGTCCTTTTCTTGCCCTCGGGGTGCTGGCTGCTCAGGATGCAATGCAGAAGCTGGCTGCAGACAATGATGGAATGGAAGATCTGCTGGCGGTAGTCGAAACCAACAGCTGCTTTAGTGATGGGATTCAGTTTACTGCCGGTACAACCTTTGGTAATAATTCTTTAATTTATAGGGATTTCGGTAAAACAGCGGTGACTTTTGTTAAAAGAAATCAGCCTGATCAGAATTTGAGATATTATCTGGAGGACTCCGATTTTATCAGCAGAGAATATCCTAAAGCAGCCAAACTCTTTGAAAAAGTGATTGCCGAAAGAAATGGAACTAAAAAAGAACAGGCAGAAATGAAAGAACTCTGGCAGGAGATAGCTTTTGAGATCATTGAAGCTGAGCCTGAAAAGTATTTTAAGATTGAAAAAGCTGTAGAAATAGAGCTACCTGATTATGCTCCAATTTTTGATGATCAATACTGCAGCAGCTGTGGAGAAAAATTAATGGCTGTCAAAGCTGTTGAAAAAGATGGTGAGATTTTCTGTAAAGACTGTGCTCAAAGCAGTTATTATCAGCTTGACGGTAGGGGTATAGTGGAGAAAAGTTAGTAGGAGTGATTTAATGGAATGTAAATGGTATCAAGTCTGTCCGATGAAAAGATTTTATGAGTCTGGGAAAATAGATGAAAAGTGGGTTAAAAACTACTGTCATGGTGATAACAAGAGCTGTCAACGCTATCAAATGGAAGAAAAGGGAGAATATCATTCTGATAATATGCTGCCTGATGGCAGTATTAATCATAGTTTAAGTTAGTTGTTTTAATAAAACATAAAATTTACATATATTGAGTATTTAGTAGTACATGAACTGGTACATTTAATTCACCCCAACCATTCTCGAGATTTCTGGCAGACTGTGGCTGGAATTATTCCTGATTATCAGGAGAAAAAAGAGTGGCTGAGAATTAATGGGAGAAGACTTACTATTTAATAAAGGTAGGTGGTAAAATTATGACAGAAAATAATTTAAAGAACAAAACAGCTTTGATAACAGGGGCCAGCCGACTTAAAGGTATTGGAGCAGCAGTTGCTAAAAAATTGGCAGCAGCTGGTGCAGACATTTATTTTACCTACTGGCTCGATTATGATCGCTCTATGGCCTGGGGAGTAGCAAATGATGAACCGGAGCAGCTGCAGCAGTCTATTCAAAAAATGGGAGTTAAATGTTTTAAAAAAGAACTTGATCTTTCCAAAGTTGAAAATATAAAATTGCTTTTAGCTGAGGTAAAAGATAAACTGCAGACTCCAGATATCTTAGTTAATAATGCCTGTTACTCCACCAATAATAATTATCAGAACATAGAGGCAGAAGAAGTAGATAAACATTACGAGATTAATTTGAGAGCAACCCTCCTTTTAAGTTCCTATTTTGCCCGCAGTTTTAATAAAGATAAAGGTGGCAGAATAATTAATCTCAGCTCAGGTCAGTTTAAAGGTCCAATGGAAAATGAGATAGCCTATGCAGTAACAAAGGGAGCAGTTGATGCCCTAACAATTTCACTAGCTGCTGAATTAGCTCCAAAAGGAATTACCGTTAATGCAGTTAATCCCGGTCCTACTGATACTGGCTGGATGAAGCAGGAGCTGAAAGAAGAATTACTAAAGAAATTTCCTCTGGGTAGGATTGGTCAACCTGAAGATGCAGCAAAGCTGATTAGTTTTCTGGCCTCTGAAGAAGCTGAATGGATTACCGGGGAAATAATAAATTCTGAAGGTGGATTTAAACGTTAAAAATAATTAAGGAGCTAAAATTATGCCTGATTTTAAACTGCATCATCTAATTACAACTGGGGCCAGAGAAGCAGAGATGATAGAAGCACTGCTCAATGACAACCAGATTGAAGTTGTTGTGCGTCACGATGAATTTGGCGGCTACAGTATGATCTATATGGGTTATTCAGCCTATAATATAGAGCTTTATGTGGCAGAAGAAGATTTTAATCGGGCTAAAGAACTGCTGAATAATTTAAATATTGATACTAATCAAGAAGTAGATCAGGAAAAAAATAAAAAAGATAAAAATCAGGACAAAAGCATTTCTTTTTATCTGGCTCAAATCGCTAAAATAATTATTATACTTTATTTGCTTTTACAGATAATATCTTTGCTTTTTTGATTATGTTTTAAATAATAATTTTCAAAAACAAGAAAAAATATGGAGGTAATAAAATGATTAAACATGTAGTGATCTGGGAGTTTAAAGGTTTAGTTGACTATGAAAAATAATTTACTGGCAGTAGGCTGGGATGTGGGAGGCTGGATGGGCTCCAATCACGGTTTTTCTATTCTGAACTGGAATTATAAAGATAAGGAGTATAGCTGGCTTGGAGAATCAGTTGAGCTTAAAATTCCTGATCAATCCACCTTTTCTCTGGATTATATTTTTAATAAAGTAACAGCAGAAAATAAGCTTAAAATTGAAGATTATGAGCTGGTTATCGGAATAGATGCTCCTCTGGCCTTTCCCAGAGATTTTAAGCGTTTTATCAATAATCAAAAAAAGATCTTTAAAAGGCCTGAAAAAGAAATATATAATAGGCTGGCCTACAGAAAGACTGATCGTCATATTTACGAAACTTTTGGCAAAAAACCACTTTCAGCAGTCTTTGATCGGCTGGGAACAAATACTACTGCAGCAGTGGTCCATGTTAATAAATGGGTTGAAGAATACAACTTTTCCCTGCAGCCAATTAATGATAAAAAGAATAATAGAGATATCATAGAAGTCTATCCCGCTCTTTTAAAAGCCAGTAAGTATTCAGCTGCAGATGAACCCTTTAAGTCCATGATTCCAGCCAGCGTAAAAGCTGGCACAGATGCCTATGATTCTGCTCTCTGTGCGATAATGGCCTTAGCTTATGGGGTTGATGATTTTGCTGAGCTGCCTAATTTAGTTGGGCCAAAGATAATAGATGAGGAGATAAAAGAAGAAGGCTGGATATATTATTTCCCTCCAAAAAATTAGTTCCAACATACTTGTCAAACTATCACTTGCCACAATGTTATCGCTAAAAGCTGTGCCATTTTTTGTTGAATCCCTGAAACTAAAAGTTGTTTTGTTTTAATAATAGTGCTAGAATATTATTAGGAGGTCGATAATATGACAGGTCAAGAAATTATTGAGTTTCTTAAAAAAAACAGAAGCACTTTAAATAAATTTGGTGTAAAAAGAATTGCATTATTTGGTTCCTATGTTAAAAATGAAGCTAATAATAATAGTGATATTGATTTACTTGTAGTATTTAGGGCAGGAGAAAAAACATTTGACAATTTTATGGATCTCAAATTTTATCTTGAAGATAATTTAAATAAAGATATTGATCTTGTTACAAATGATGCTTTAAAAGAAGAATTAAAAGCTGATATTTTAGGAAGTGCTAAATATGCGGAGGCCTGAAATATATTTAAATGATATTTTGAAATCAATTAATAAAGTTCAGAATTATTCTAAAAATATATCATTTCAGGAATTTAAAGAAAAAGAAATGATTCAAGACGCTATCATTAGAAATCTTGAAATTATAGGAGAAGCTGTTAAAAATATACCTGAAGATATACGAGAAAGATATTCTAATGTAGAATGGAGAAAAATTGCTGGTTTAAGAGATATATTAATACATGACTATTTTGGAGTAGATCTGGAAATAGTTTGGAATGTTATAGAATCTAAAATACCAAAACTTAAAAAGGCTATAAAAGATATTTTAGATAATATTTAAATACTAATGAACCCAGACATAATGTCTGGTTATTTTTTTAATAACTGGTGATAATTGCTGTCAGATTGAACTATTGCTGAAGATTTAAAGTAAGAGGTTTAATTACTGGCAGTTTCTCTTGGCTTTATAATTGGAATAGTAAGAAAAAAAGATTATAAAAGTATATAAAGAATATAAGGAGAAATAAAAATGACAGAATTTGGATTAATGCTTGATTTTCATCTTGCAGGTAAAAGACAGGGACCTGGCAGCACTGAGGACACACTAAAAGCTCTGAGTTTTATGGACTTAAATCAGGATAAAAATTTAAAAATTGCAGATATTGGCTGCGGCTCTGGTGGACAGACAATTATTCTGGCTCAGAATGTTGATGCAGAGATTACAGCAGTTGATCTTTTCCCTAAATTTTTAGAAAAACTAGAGGCAAGGGCCAAAGAACTGAGCCTGGATAATAAAATTAAAACCTTAAAAAAATCAATGGATGAGCTGTCTTTTGCCAGTCAGAAATTTGATATTATCTGGTCTGAGGGGGCAATCTATATTATGGG
>JBHEOV010000048.1:14755-15021 GCA_046260625.1 Halanaerobium sp.
TAATAAAATTAAAACCTTCTCAAGCAAGCTGGATTGATAATTATTATAATCCGATGGAAGCTCGTTTTGATGATTTTCTTAAAAAATATGATTATTCAAAATCAGCCAGAAAATTAGTAGAAAATAGTAAGGAAGAGATAAAAATGTATAGAAAGTATAAGGATTATTTTAGTTATGGCTTTTATATAGCTTGTAGAATTAATTAACTAAGATTTTAAATTTGATATCTCCTCGTTTTAAATTAAAATAATTTCAAAAATTAATGC
>JBHEOV010000049.1:0-256 GCA_046260625.1 Halanaerobium sp.
CAGCAGATTCGAGGCCGAAGGCAGCTGTGTCACCGGCAGTATTATATTTGCTGATAATTTCAATGATTTGAGCTGCTTTTTCAGGATGGCGGGCAATTTCAGCCGGATTCATATTGTCCATATGCAGTACTTTAAGTTCGGGATCAGCGATGCGGATTCCCTGATAGAGTTCTCTAATCTGAGCTGGATTTAAAATAAAATTTTGATTTTTATTTTGAGCACCATAGAGCAGCAGATCTGTCTGGCTGCCCAGTCG
>JBHEOV010000049.1:495-14548 GCA_046260625.1 Halanaerobium sp.
CATTTTTTCAATTAAAGTTATTGGTCCTCCTAAAACTTTGGTCGGGTAGAAGACTTTACTGCCGATTTCTTTGATCTCTGCAGCTGTTGCCGGTTGACCGCCCAGATAATGACCGGGGACTGTGGTGCCTGCAATTAGAATTATAATATCCTGAGCTTCCATTTTTTCGAGTTCTTGCTCTTTGTTCTTTCTAAAATTATCAATAGTTAAATAACTGAGATCATCTTCGCTGATTCCTGATTCCAGCAGTGCTCCCCAGAGATAACGAATATGTGGTGAAATATAAGGAGGAACTCCCAGACAGGAGGGTTCATCTAAATATCCATCTATAACTGTAATTTTTAACTGATTATTTTTCATCATTAGTTCCTTTCCGATAGCTTATTAGTTTTAATAAGCCTATTATAACATAAAGCTCAGTTAAGCGAAAAATAACTGGATTATTCATAATTTAAAGCAGGATTTAGGACTTTGAGATTGTATATATATAAGTAGAGAAAAGGATTTCTTTAACTTATTTTAATTATTTAGTAGATTATTATAAATGGAGATGAAAATTGTGTCTAAATTGAAATTATTAATTCCCAAGATTTTAAGTATTTTGTTCTTGATTTTACTCTTAACAGCTCTTCCGGTATCAGCAGAGTTTTATCAGTCCGGTCTGGTCGACTTTATTCAGGGAAAACATCTGATTACTGTGCCAATTTTTTCTCCAGCAGAAACAATTAACATTAAAGGTGGAAAAGATACTACTTTGCTGGCTGCAGGTTCTGATGATTTTGAGCTAGAGTCCGGTAAAGAATATTATATTACTCAGGGCGAGGTCAAAAATAAGCAGTTTGAAGCAAAAAATGGCTGGGGAGTTCAGATTATGGCCAGCTCTTCTGAGGAAAATGCTCTACAGTTTAAGAATCAGGCAGAAATAGATTTTGAAGAACAGATAATTGTCAAAAAAGAGGCGGAACTTTTTAAAGTTCTGGCCGGAGCTTTTGCTGAACGCGAAAGCGCAGAAAAGTACCAGCAGCAGCTGCAGCAGGCCGGCTATAATGGCTGGGTTCGAGAAATCGAGCTGCAGTCTGAAGAAAATGATGCTGGCTCACAACAGGTAGAGAATGTAATTACTGCTGCTGAGTCAGGAAGTTCTGAAATTGGAGAAGGACTCAATTTTTATAACTCGGAAGGCGAAAAATTAAGAGAGGCTCATATTTTTAAAATAAAAGGAGACTTCGAAGCTGAATCCGAAAAAATGCAGGGTGAATTTCAATTTGGTCCGATTGGTAATTCAGTTTTATTTAGTTACAAAACTGATATAGAAGAGTTAACTGCCCATCTGCTGCAGAATTCATTTAATTCGGGGGCTCCGCTGGAGGCTTTGAAAGCCCAGGCAGTACTTTATAGGACTGCTCTGCTCTATCAGCTGGAAACTCAGGGTGCTCGCCTGGAAAATATTAATGGACTTAATTTTGATAAAATAAGTCCAATCTTCAAAGAGGCTGCAAGAGCAACAGTCGATCAGGTTTTAATCAGAAATAATGAATTTTACTATAATAGTGATTTTTCTTTTAAACAGATCAACAGACCTCGGGCTGGAATTGTGCCTCTGGCTCAGGCAGAATATAATTATCAAGAAATTATTAATTACTATTATGAACGGGCTAAACTGGCTAATTTGACTGATCTTTTAGATAGTGAAGTTAAATTTACAGCCAGAATTAATAGAGGTCTTAATTTTAAAGAGATTAGACAGATGAGCTGGTCCGGTCCCCGGGTGATTACAGTTGTTGATTATGATCTTAAGGTTGATGAATTAAAATTAAAGCCGGTACTGGCTCAGGATGTTGTGCCGGGCCGCGAAGATCTGGGAGATATCATCCGCAACAATTCGGCTCTGGCTGGAGTAAATGGCGGATATTTCCACTACAGCGGTAGACCTCTGGGTCTGCTTTATCTGGATGGTGTGCTGGTCAGTGAACCACTTTATAATAGAACCGCGCTTTTAATTGATCAGGAGCAGAATCTTTCCTTTGCTCAGGTTAACTGGAAAGGAGAGTTTGAAGTGGCTGAATTATCTCAGAGTTTTAATTTAAATGGAATCAACAGATCAGGAGCGGCAGAAGAAGTAGTAGTCTACAATAGTTATTATGGAGCCCGGATGCCGGCTTTAACTGAAGGTTATTATGATCTGGTTGTTCGAGCAGGTGAAATACTGGGCGTAGAAAATAAAACGGGAATAGAAACTCCTATTCCACCTGATGGTTATATTATTCGGGTTGGCCCGGAAAGAAATGAATTAATCAATTTGATTCCAGAACTTAAGGGTAAAACTGCAGAACTTAAAAATAGTTTTTCACCTTCTTTTAAAGATAATGGAATTCTCCACGCAATTGGAGGAGGTCCCAGACTTTTAGCTGAAGGAGAAATTGCAATTTCAGGTACAGAAGAAAAATTTCAGCCAGATATTTTAAACGGCAGAGCTCCAAGAACTGCCCTTGGTCTAACAGAAGATAATCACCTGTTGATGCTGACCATTGATGGCAGACAGTCAGCCTTAAGTATCGGAATGACTTTAGAAGAGACTGCTAAAATTTTAAAAGAGCTGGGTGCAGTTGAGGCGATGAATCTTGACGGCGGTGCTTCAGCCAGAATGGTAATTAGAGGTTTTACAATGAACAGTCCCAGTGCTGACAGGTTGATTTCAAATGGTGTTATAGTTAATAAGAAAAACTGAAAGCAAAAATAATTTTAAATAGAGTTTGAACTAATATATAATAAAAGGAGAGGTAGAATGTCTAAAAAAATTATTATTCTAATGATTACACTAGCTGTTATTTTTACAGCTTTTTCAAATGTCGGTGCTGCCGAACTGCAGTCAGTAAATTATCTAATTTCAGGTGATTCAATGGAGATTGATACCCTGCAGTTAGAACCACAGTTTAGACTCAATGGAGGCCATCAGGGTAAACTGAATCTGGCTTTTGATGGAGATGGATTTCACATTGGAGCAGATATTGCTTTGAATATGATTGCTCAGAATGAATTTAGGATGGATCTGCATTTAATGGTGACTGATCAGGTTAATAATCAGAGTTTTGGTAAGGCGGTTGGTATTTCTGCTGCAACTTTAAATTCGGATCTAAACTTTTTCTGGCAGACCTATTATTTTGTTGATGATGACTTAAGTGAGCATACTTATTATCGCGGTGGAGCCAGATATAATATTGGTCCTCGCAGTGATTTTGAGCTGAGTCTCGGCAATCAGTACTGGGATTTAGATAGTAAAGTTATCAATTTTGGTATTAACTTTAAGATGTAGGGGGCAGTCATGGGAAATTATCAGGCAGCAGAACTTATAAAATATATTAAAAAATTTAAAGAAAAAAGAATTATGGTTTTAGGAGATTTAATAGCGGATAAGTTTATTATTGCTGATCCGGAAAGATTATCACGGGAGGCTCCTGTATTAATTTTAAAACATCAGCAGGAAAAAATTCTTCCTGGTGGTGGTGCAAATGCAGCAGCTAATATTGCCAGCCTCGGCGCTGAAGTTGATCTACTGGGTGTTGTCGGCGATGATCTGGCTGCAGAAGCTTTAAAAGAGGAGCTTAAACGGAGGCAGATTTTAACTGCTGGAGTTTTTAAGGATGACAGCCGCCCAACTGCTTTAAAAACTAGGATTTTGGCCGGAGGAGATCAGATAGTTCGTCAGCAGGTGGTAAGAGTAGATAAGGTTAAAAGTTTTGATATCAGCAGCATTCTAAAAGAGAAGCTGCTTTCTTATTTAGAAAAGAAGCTTACTGAAAGTGATGCTGTTCTTTTTTCCGATTATGGAAATGGAATTTTTAATCAGCAGAGTACTGCTCAATTTGTTAAGGCAGCGGCAGCAGCCGGCAAAAAATCGGCTGTAGACAGTCGCTATCAGCTAGATCAATTTAAGGGAGCTCAAATTGCAACTCCCAATTTAGAAGAAGCCTCTGCTATTTTTGGAGAAAAATTAAGAACACAGGCTGAGGTAGAAAGAGCCGGACTTGAGATGAGAAAAAATCTTGAATTAAAATATTTACTGATAACTCAGGGTGGAGACGGGATGACCCTTTTTGCACCGGGAGAGCAAATAGAGCATATTGCTGCTGCTAATTTTTCGGAGGTTTTTGATGTGACAGGTGCTGGAGACACAGTGGTCGGAACTCTGATTTTAGCTCTGGCAGCAGGAGCTCCGGTGGAGATTGCAATTAGAATTGCCAATTATGCAGCCGGAATTGTTGTCCGCAAAAGTGGTGTAGCTTCAGTTACAGCAGTAGAATTAATCAGGGAAGTGAATAAAAATGACAGCTAAGATAATGGAATTAGAAGCTTTGAAAGATGAAATTGAAGCAAAAAAAGAAGCGGGAGAGTTAATAGTTTTTACCAATGGCTGTTTTGATATTCTCCATGTCGGCCATATTCGTTATCTGAAAAAAGCTGCTTCTTTAGCTGATAAACTGGTGCTGGCAGTAAATAGTGATAGTTCGGTTAGAGAACTAAAGGGTAAGACGCGTCCTTTTGTTCCGGAAACCGAAAGACTGGAGATGCTTGCTGCTTTAGAGATGATTGATTATTTAATTCTCTTTTCAGAAATTGATGCTAAAAATTTGCTGAAAGAAATTAAACCACAGGTTTATGTCAAAGGCGGGGATTACAGGATTGAAGATCTCCCGGAAGCCGAAACTGTTTACAGTTATGGTGGAAAAATTGTTTTAGTTACAGAAATAAAAGGTAAATCAACAACTAATATTATAAAAAAGATAAGGCAGAGTAAAGATGAAAAATAGCCACTTACAAATTCTTATTCTGCTGACCCTCTTGCTTTTGGGAGTGACAATGCTGGAATTAGGAATTTCATTTCAGGATCTAATGAGTTTTTGAGGGAAAATGAGGACCAGGATGGGGTGATATTCTTGTTTAAAGAGAAAGAAGAAGAAGAGATTATTGAGATGGCCCAGGCTGGAAACGACTTTGCAATAGAATATCTAATAGACCAGAATATGGATATAGTATATGCCAAGGCTAGATTCTTTTTTATCAAAGGTCTGGATCGAGATGATGTGATTCAGGAGGGAAGAGTCGGTCTATATAAGGCAATTAGAGATTTTAAGGAAGGTAAAGGAGCTTCTTTTAGAGGCTTTTCCCAGCTCTGTGTACACAGACAGCTGGTATCGGCGATCAAAAAGGCAAACAGACAGAAACATATGCCTTTAAATACCTCTGCCTCACTTGATAAGAGCCTGGACTATGGAAATGAAACAGGAAGAACTTTTAATGAGATTTTACCTGATGAAGGAGAAAACCTGGAGAAGAAGTTTATCTGTCAGGAAACTTTAACCACAATTATAGATGAACTTTCAGAAGAATTAACAGATTTGGAGTGGAATGTATTCATGCTTTATCTAGATAGTAAATCTTATCAGGAAATATCTGATGAACTGGGGATCAACGTTAAAACTGTTGATAATGCACTGCAGCGGGCAAGAAAAAAGATTGATGACCTAAAAGAGCATTATAACCTCAAAGGAGTTGTTAATTAAAGTTGAAAGTACTGGATGTTTTAAAAGATTTAGTTTATCCCGAAAAGCCTGTCTGTCTGGCCTGTGGTAGAAAATATGATCATTCTGAGATTGAAGGGATCTGTGACCGCTGTCTGGCCCGTTTTTCTTTTATTACAGATGCCTGTCCTGTCTGCGGTCGAGAAGTAATTCCGGCAACACTGATTGAGGGACAGCCCTGTCCGGAATGTAAGGCAGAAAGGCCTCCCTATAATTTTGCCCGCAGTGTTTTCACTTATTCCGGTTATGCTCGCGAAGTGCTTTTAGAATATAAATATGGTCACCGTCCGGATCTGGCTGATCCATTTTCACATATGCTCTTTCTCTATTATGATGAATATTTTAAGGATAAAAATATTGACTATTTAATTCCGGTGCCAATGCACGGTGATCGCAAAACTTACCGCGGCTATAATCAGGCGGCAAGGCTGGCTGAAGCCCTTTCTAAAAAAATAAGAATAGAATATAAAGATGTGCTGTTAAGGGTTAAAAATTCACTTCCGCTCTATACCCTGACCAAAAAGGCGAGAAAATTGGAGCTGGAAGGAGCTTTTGAGCTTAAAGAAAATGTGATACCATCTATTTTCAAAGAGAAAAATATTTTAATTATTGATGATATTATAACAACCGGGACTACATCTTCTGAGATTTCTCATTTTGTTTTACAGGAAATGGAAGCTGCAAATGTATATGTGCTGACAACTGCCTCGGTTCCAGTAAAAATAGATAAGTAATTGCTTTTAACTGCAGTAGGATTTTAAAGCAAAAATTACTAAGCCAGATTAAAATTGAATTAAGATTTTTAATAATTAGTTTTTTTAAGCAGGAATTACACTCACTTTGTTGAATAATATAATATACAGAAGAAATATAATAATAGTTGCAAGAGAGGAGTGAGCTTCATGAAAATTATGACTTATGGTAAAAACATTGATGTTACCCCGGCTCTCAAGAAGCACGCAGAGGAAAAGGTACGGAAGCTGGAGAAGTATTTCAATGGAGAACCGATGGAAGTTCAGATCTCCATGGAAGTTGAAAAAGAAAGACATATTGTCGAAGTTACAGCCTTTGTTAAGGGTTTGATTCTTAGAGGGGAAGAGGCTTCAGGTGATATGTATGCTTCTATCGATGGTGTAATGGATAAAATTGAGCGACAGATTAGAAAATATAAAACTAAGATTCATGATAGATACATTGAGAGAAAACAGGAATACAAAGAAGAATATAAAGAAAAAAGAAAAAAAGAGGTTTTAAATCACAAATTGGGTAATGATGAAGAGAATGTGGATACAGATATATTTGAGCCTCAAATAGTTAGGACCAAACGTTTCCCCATGAAACCAATGAATGTAGAAGAAGCCTGTATGCAGATGGATCTTTTGGATCATGACTTCTTTGTTTTCCACAATGCTGATTCAGAAGAAACCAATGTTGTCTATAAGCGTAAGGACGGTAATTACGGTTTGATTGAACCAACATTTGGTTAATAGAACTGAAATTTAAAATTCGAGCTTGAGTTTTTTAGAATTATTTAATTGAATAATCACAAATTGAGAGGGATGCTCCTGGCGGGTGTCCCTTTTTTGTATTTGGCACCAATATATACCGCTCGTTTCTAATCTGCCTTTAATTGAGTTTTAAAGCTTAAGATGATATAATTATTTTGATTGAAATAGCAAGAATATCTTAAAATAAAAAAAATGCTTAAAAGATCTTGAAATAGGATTAAAAATCATTAGATCTTAAACCTTAGGGAGGAGAATAAATGTTTGAGTTCCTCAAGAACTTATTTAAAGATGCAAATGAAAAAGAACTGGAAAAACTAGAACCAATTGTAGAAGAAATCAATTCTTTAGAGCCTGAAATGCAGGCTTTAAGTGATCAGGAATTGAAAGCGAAAACCGAAGAATTTAAAAATAGACATCAAAATGGTGAAAGTCTGGATCAGCTGCTGCCTGAAGCCTTTGCTGTTGTGCGCGAGGCTTCTCAGAGAGCGACTGAAGCTGGATTTAGGCATTATGATGTTCAGTTAGTTGGAGGTATAGTCCTGCATCAGGGTAAAATTGCAGAGATGAAAACCGGTGAGGGTAAAACTCTGGCAGCAACACTGCCGGTCTACCTTAATGCCTTAAGCGGCAGGGGAGTCCATGTAGTAACTGTTAACGACTATCTGGCCGAAAGAGATAGTGAGTGGATGGGTCAGATTTATCGCTTTTTAGGAATGTCAGTCGGTGTAATTTTGAGTGGAATGACTCCTGCCGAAAGAAGGAAAGCCTACAACTGTGATATTACCTATGGTACCAATAATGAGTTTGGTTTTGATTATCTACGTGATAATATGGCTCATAAGGAAGAAGATTTGGTACAGCGGGAACACCACTATGCAATTTTAGATGAGGTCGACAGTATTTTAATTGATGAGGCCCGGACACCGCTGATTATTTCGGGACCGGTCCAGGAAAAAAGTTCGGATTACCGCAAGTTCAATCGAGTTATTCCGGCTTTAAAACGGGAAGAGGATTATGAGATTGATGAGAAAAATAAGCTGGTAACTCTGACCGAAGCTGGAGTTGAAAAAGCAGAGAATAAATTAAATTTAGATAATCTGTATTCAGAAGAGAACTTTAAGCTCAACCATCAGTTAAATCAGGCTTTAAAAGCGCATACCCTAATGAAAAAGGATAGAGATTATATAGTTAAGGATGGGGCTGTAAAAATAGTTGACGAGTTTACCGGTCGAGTGATGGAAGGTCGACGCTACAGTGAAGGCCTGCACCAGGCAATTGAGGCTAAAGAGGGAGTAGAGGTGCAGAAGGGAAGTCAGACCTTTGCTAAAATCACGCTGCAGAACTTCTTTAGAATGTATGATAAACTTTCTGGAATGACCGGTACAGCTGAAACTGAGGAAGAAGAATTTATTAAAATTTATGATATGCCGGTTGTAGTTGTTCCCACAAATGAACCGATGATTAGAGATAATAAGTCTGATCTGGTCTTTACCAATAAAGAAGCTAAATACAAAAATGCTATAGCTGAAATTAAACGATTGTATGAGAAAGGTCAGCCGGTACTGGTCGGTACAGCTGATATAGAAAACTCGGAAATGTTAAGTCGAGAGTTGAAGCGCGAAAAGATACCACATGAAGTTTTAAATGCTAAAAATCATGAGCGCGAGGCAGAGATTATTAAAGATGCAGGTCAGAAAAAAAGTGTGACAATTGCCACCAATATGGCTGGTCGTGGTACAGATATTGTTTTAGGTGAGGGTGTTGTGGAACTAGGTGGTCTCCATGTTTTAGGGACAGAGCGGCATGAGAGCCGCCGGATTGATAACCAGCTCCGAGGTCGTGCTGGCCGTCAGGGAGATCCGGGTTCTTCCCAGTTCTATGTATCTTTAGAAGATGATCTTTTAAGATTATTTGGTTCAGATAAAATTAATGGTATTTTAGATAAGCTAGGTGTAGATGAAGACCAGCCGGTTGAACACAAGCTGATTTCTAACTCAATTGAGCGGGCACAGCAGAAAGTAGAGAGCCGCAACTTTGATATTCGAAAAGCAATTTTAGAATATGATGATGTTTTAAATAAACAGCGGACGGTTATTTATGAGCAGCGTAAAACTCTGCTGACTACTGATCAGCTGGAAGAAAAGATTAGTGGTATGCTGGAACAGCTCTTAGAAGATGTAATTGAGATGTTTATTTCTGAAGATCTACATCCTGATGAATGGGATTTAGAAGGAATGCTTGAATATTTACATGGAATTGGACTTGCTAGAGAGATTGATATTTCTGAGATTGAAGATCAAGCCAGGGCTGAGATCAAAGAGAAAATACTTTTAAGTTCTCTGGCTTCTTATCAGAATAAACGCGAAAAAATAGATTCTGAGCGCTTCAATAAGATAATTAAATTCCTGGCACTCAGGGTAATTGATCGTAAATGGATGACTCATCTTGATAATATGGATGAGCTGCGTCAGGGAATTGGATTGAGAGCAGTTGGTCAAAAAGATCCACTGACAGAATATAAATTTGAATCATTTGATATGTTCAATGAGCTGACTTCTTCTATCAGAGAAGATATAGTAGAAACTGCCTTTAAAGTTGAAGTTGAAGAACGCGAAAAGATACCAAAGCAGCAGCTGCTTAATCAGCAGCAGCTAAATTATTCTTCTCCTCAGGCTGCACTGGAAGGTCAGTCAAAGGGTAGTGATAAATCAAATGCTGGTGATGGCAGTGTTGGTCAGGCAACTATAGTTAAAGAAGAAGAACCGGGACGAAATGATCCCTGCCCCTGTGGTAGTGGTAAAAAATATAAAAAATGTTGTGGGAGATGATTGTAGTGAATAATGATTTTAAAGATAAATTTTCAGAGCTAAAAGAAAGATTTCAGGATTTGAGTGATTTACTTTGACCGGGAAAAAATGCTCGATGATAAAAAAGAGATAGAAGCAGAGATGTCGGCCGGCGGATTCTGGGATGATAAGGAAAATGCACGGCAAAAATCTCAGCAGCTGGACCGGATTAAAAAACGAATGAAGGTTATTAATCAGCTGGAGGAAAAATTTGAGGAAGCAGAGGTTTATTTTGAGCTGGCAGCTGAAGAGGATGAGAGCTTAGACAGTGAGCTCGAAGTGACTCTAAATCAGCTGGAAAGAGAGCTGGAAAAACTTGAGCTCAAACTGAGGCTCAATGAACCCTATGATGATCATAATGCAATTGTTTCGATCCATCCCGGTGCCGGAGGAACTGAATCTCAGGACTGGGCTCAGATGCTGCTTAGAATGTACAGCCGCTGGGCGGAGACAAATGATTATGATGTGCAGACTCTAGAATTTAGTCCGGGAGAGGAAGCTGGAATCAAGAGTGTTACCCTGATGATCAGTGGTGATTATGCTTATGGTTATTTAAAAGGAGAAAAAGGTGTACATCGTCTGGTTCGGATTTCTCCCTTTGACTCTTCCGGCCGCAGACACACTTCCTTTGCTTCGGTTGATGTAATGCCGGAGATTGATGATGATCTTGAGGTTGATATTAATGAAAATGATTTAAAAATAGATACTTATCGGGCCAGTGGTGCCGGAGGTCAGCATGTTAATAAAACTGACTCTGCAGTTAGAATTACTCACCTGCCGACTGGAGTTGTGGTTCAGTGTCAAAATGGACGTTCACAGCATAAAAATAAAGAAACAGCAATGAAAATTTTGACTTCCAAACTACTGGAACTAAAAGAAGAGGCTCAGGCAGAAAAAATTGATGAATTAGGTGGAGAACACAAAGAAATTGCCTGGGGCAGTCAGATCCGCTCCTATGTTTTTCACCCATATAATATGATTAAAGATCACCGCACTGATTTTGAAGAGGGTAATATTGATAAGGTGATGGATGGTTATCTGGATGAATTTATAGAAGCATATTTAAAATATAAAAGTGCTCAGTAATAATTATAGGAAAAGGTGAATTTCTTGAAGAAAATATTAATTGGAATAATTTTGATAACCTCTATTTTAGCAGCCTGGACTCTAACTGCAAGAATAGATCAGCTTGATCAAAGTTCAGGTGTAGAAATAGTCTTGGATGGTGAAGCATATTCAGAACTGAAGGCAAAGGATCCTGCAGTAAATCTTGCCCGCCTAAAAGAAAATGGAATTACTTCGCTGGCGATTTACCAGCAGAGCCTGGAAGATTTTTTAGATAATGGAAGTTTAAAGCGGATTGAAGCTTTAGATATTGTTCTGGCAGGAGAAGAGTTAAAAAATGAGCTCGAAAAAAATGGGATACTAATTGAGCAGATGGAAAACTCAGCTTTATTTGCAGTTTTTAGTGATTCTTTAAGAGAACAGCTTAATAAAATGACTCCTGAGCTGGCGGCTGACTATGAAGCTGAGATTATTAGTACAGCTGACTACGATTATCTATATTTTCCTAACTGGCACGATAAGCTGGAAGATTTAAATCTGGGTTATAATGCAGCTCAGGTTCAGGAAGCGCGTGAACTCGGTTTAAAAATTGCTTATCGCAGTAATAATAAATTGAATGCCTTTTCTGCTTTAAAAAATAATCTGGAATTATTAAAACCGGAGCTTTTAATTTTTGATGGAGAAGAAATAACAGGTTATCCAGATAAGATTGAAGAAACTGCTGCTTTGATGCAGGCAGATAGTCTGCTTTTTGGAAATATTGAAGCTTTTATTGCAGCTCAGGCTGGAGCGGAAAAACTGGCCAAACTAAATAACTATCAGCTGCTTAGAACTCACAGTATGCAGCAGGATGAAGTTGAAGAGGCAGATGATCAGCAAATTATTAGCCGTTATTTACTTTCAGTTCGAGAAAGAAATGTCAAGATCCTTTATCATAAGCCCTATCTTAAAGGTGATCAACTGGCTGAAAGAAATATGGGTCTGCTCTCAGCTTTAACTTCAAATCTCAAAGCTGAAGCTT
The DNA here is from genome assembly GCA_046260625.1 of Halanaerobium sp. Classification (GTDB taxonomy): domain Bacteria; phylum Bacillota; class Halanaerobiia; order Halanaerobiales; family Halanaerobiaceae; genus Halanaerobium. The sequence continues at coordinate 12,515 of JBHEOV010000049.1, forward strand.
ATCAGCTCGGCAATTCTGAGCCGGCACCCTATTTTAGTAATTCCAGTTGGCATCTTTTAGCAATTCTGCTGGGGGTAACCGCAGCCGGAATTTTACTTCTGAATTATTTTACAGCTTTTAAATATCAAGGGTTAATGAATCTTTTCTTCTTAGCTGCAGCCGCAGCGGAAATTTTTCTCCTGCAGTCAGGCAGAGGAATTTTATTAAGGCAGATTACAGCTTTAGGAGCGGCAGTGATTTTCCCTTCGCTGGCCGTAATTATTTTTCTGCTGGAAAAAGATAAGGGAGCAGAAAATCTTGCAGGCGGTCTCAGCCTATCCTTTATTTTCTTTAATTTTACTGCTGCTGTCTTAACCGCGCTGATTGGAGGAGTTTTTGTCAGTGCTGCTCTAAACAGCAGTGAATTCATCTTTAAAATCAATGATTTCAGAGGGGTAAAAGTTGCCTTTTTACTGCCGTTGATTATAATTTCCCTTTATTATCTTTTTCGGCCTGGAGCTAAGGATCTGCGTCGAGAAATCCCCCGGCTTCTGGAAAGTGTAATTAAGGTTAAACATATTATTCTGGCTGGTGGACTGGCCCTGATTGCAGTTATTTATATCGGAAGAACAGGCAATTTTCCACTGCTGCCGGTTCCAGCCTGGGAGCTAACTGTCCGCGGTCTGCTGGAAAAAATATTATATGTTAGACCGCGCTTTAAAGAATTTTTAATCGGACATCCACTCTTCATTTTTGCGCTTTATCTAGGGGCAAAAAAAAGAAAAGAGTTATATTTTTATCCACTTTTAATGCTGGCTTCAGTGGGAGTAATCACAACAGTCAACACATTTTCACACCTGCATACACCGGTGCTGGTTTCACTGCTCAGAACTTTTCATTCTTACTGGTTGAGCTTTGGAGTGGCTTTAGTTTTAATTTTAATTTACAGTTTAACTAATTATTTGTATCAAAAATATTATCTTGTTGAGGCTAAATAATGAAAAAAATTGTAATTTCAGGTTATTATGGTTTTAACAATCTTGGAGATGAGGCTGTTCTGGCCGGAATAATCTCACTTTTAAAAAATAGAAATAAAAATCTTAAAATAACTGTTCTTTCAGCCAGTCCGAAAAAAACAGCTGAACTATACAATGTTAATGCGGTTAGCCGTACTTCTTTAATGCAGATTCTGGCTGCACTGGCAGAGGCAGATCTTTTTATTAGTGGTGGCGGCAGTCTGCTGCAGGATGTTACCGGCAGCTTTTCTGTTCCTTATTATCTGGGAATGGCCTGGCTGGCAAAAATGCAGGGCACAAAAACAGTTTACTATGCTCAGGGGGCCGGTCCACTTAATAAATGGTGGAGCCAGAAATTAACAGCGCTGACCCTGAATAGATTTGAACTGCTGGGAGTTAGAGATCAGGGCTCCCAAAATTTATTAAAAAAGATCGGTGTCAAAAAAGAAGTTGAACTGACAGTCGATCCTGTATTTGCCCTCTATGATCCGCTGGCTAATCAGAGACAGCAGATTAAAGCTAAAGTAGAAGTTGGAATTTCAGTCAGGCCCTGGTCAGTTGACTACCTGGAAGAGCTGGCGGCAGGCTTAAATCAATTTGCGCGGGATAATAATATTAAATTTATATTATTTCCGATGCATCAGGGTTCAGATGATGAGACTTCAAATCAGCTGCAGAGAAAATTAGAGTCTGAGGCTGAAATTTATGATCTACCTGCAGTGCCCTCGGAAGCCTTAAAAGCTTTTTCTCAGCTTGATTTATTTGTTGGAGTTCGACTGCACAGTCTGATTTTTGCTCTTTTAAACCAGGTTCCACTGCTGGCCTTAAGCTATGACCCCAAAATAGAGGGTTTGATGTCAGAAATCGATTATCTGCCCCTGATTAAACTGGAAGATTTAGAAGCAGCTGAAGTGGCAGCAAGTCTGGAAGCTATTTTTGCGGAAAGATACAGTCTGCGCAAAAAGATTAAAGAATTTTTAATGCAGAAAAAAACTGAGGCTGAGGATTTTGCTGAGCTGGTTTTAGAGGAGGTTGACTC
>JBHEOV010000049.1:14558-15012 GCA_046260625.1 Halanaerobium sp.
AACTGATAAAAATACTGGATGTAAATATTGATCGGGTCAATCAAAGCCAGGCAGTAGAGAGAGTTAGAGAATTAATTGCCAATCACAGTCAACCGTCTTTAGTTGTAACTCCAAATTCGGAAATGCTGGCTTTAGCCGCTGAAGATCGGGAACTGGCTCGGATTCTAAATTCAGCTGATCTGGCAACTGCAGATGGAATTGGAGTAGTTATTGCTTCTAAAATTCTGGGAGAACCACTTGAAGAAAGAGTTGCCGGCTTTGATCTGATCAGCCGCTTATTTAAGGAGTTTGCTGCAGAAGATTTTAATTTCTATTTTCTGGGAGGGAAACCCGGAATTGTTGATCGAGCTGCTGCTAATTTAAAAATCAAATATCCCAATTTAAATATTGCCGGTTATCACCACGGTTATTTAGATCGCGAGAATCAGCAGCAGATTATTGATGAAATAAATGG
>JBHEOV010000005.1:0-52513 GCA_046260625.1 Halanaerobium sp.
CACATATTCTTTCCGATTTCTCCGACTCCACCCAGTGTAGTCATTGAAACATTTTTTATTTGATTGTTATCATTCATTTAAAAAACAAAACACCTCCATAGTATTTTAAAACGAAACATTTTTTCTTTACTTTTTATTTTCTTAACTAACTTAAATCTAAACTAAACTAAATAATACAAAAAAAAATTAATACAAAAATCGCTTAACCTGCCTGTAACTTAAAATTGAGAAACCCGTCCAATGCGTTAATATTATTATACATAGTATTTAAATAAAAAACAAGCAGAATTAAGCTTTTATAATTTTATACTAAATCATTTTCTATTAAATATTCGGCAATCTGGACAGCATTTAAAGCAGCACCTTTACGCAGGTTATTAGCTGTCAGCCAGAGATTAAGTCCATTTTCTATCGAATTATCTCTTCTAATTCTACCTACTAAAACATTATCATTATTTTCAGTATCTATCTGCATTGGATATTTTTCCTGAGCTGGATCATCAACTACTTCCACATTTTTAGTCTGAGCAAAAAGTTTTTTAACAGCTTCAACTTTAAAATCATTATTTAACTCAATATTTAAAGATTCTCCATGACCAAAGATTACAGGTATTCGAACACAGGTTGCTGTTACCGGTAAGTCAGGGTTATGTAAAATTTTATGAGTTTCATTAACCATTTTCATTTCTTCTTTGGTATAATCATTATCTAAAAAGACATCAATCTGTGGAATTGCATTAAAGGCAATTTGGTGATTAAAATTTTCATTTTTTATTTCTTCTTTATTTAGATAAGCCTTAGTCTGTTCAATTAACTCATCTACTGCTTTTTTGCCTGCACCAGATACAGCCTGATAGGTATTGATGACCAGCCTCTTAAGACCATATTTTTCTGCCAGCGGTTTTAAAAGCATTACCATCTGGATAGTTGAACAGTTGGGATTGGCTATAATCTGCTGGTGTCCCTCTAAATCTTCACCATTTACTTCAGGTACTACTAAAGGTGCATCAGGATCCATTCTAAAGGCATTACTGTTATCTACTACAATTCCTCCAGCTTTTTTAACCTGAGGTGCTACCTCTTTTGAAACTCCACTTCCTGCAGAAAATAAAGCAATGTCTATCCCTTCAAAGGTACCCTCTTTAACAGATTCTACTGTTAATTCTCTATCTTCAAATTGAATTATTTTCCCTTCAGAACGCTCAGAAGCAATCACTTTAAGCTGATCAATAGGAAAATCCCTCTGACTTAAAGTTTTTAACATCTCTCTACCTACTAAACCAGTTGCACCTACTACTGCTACATTATATTTTTTCATAAATATCTTCTCCTTTCTCGACTACAGGGCGTCCAAAGTAATTTGTTCCCCAGACACCAATTATTATTAAGACTGCTCCAACTACTTGAAATTTAAAAAAAGGCTCATTTCTAAATACTACACCGGCAATTATAGACACAACTGTAGTTAAGTTGGCAAATACTGCCGATTCAGCTGCTGTAATTTTAGAAAGAGTGTAATTCATCATAAAAAAAGCAACTACTGAAGAAAAAACACCTAAATAAATAACTGAAAATAAAACATCAGTATTTGTTAATAAATTAAAATAGCTGCTCAGCTCAAAGTTCTTTCTGTAAATAGCTATTAAATTAAAAAGCAGAGCACCAAAACCCATCATCACATATGTAATCTCTACCGGTCTAAACTCTAAAGATAACTGTCGGGAGATGATATTATAAAAGCCAGCTGCAATAACAGCTACTCCCAGCAGGATTAAACCCAGATAATTACCAGCAATCGGACTTGCCCCACGGTTAAAGATAATAAAAAAGGCTCCACCTACTGATAAGGCTACAAATATACTCTGAATAAAAGTAGGCTTTTCCTTTAAGATCAAAGCAGCCAATATTGTAACTGCTATCGGGATTAGGGCAATCATCATCCCGGCCTCAGAGGAAGTTGTATATAACATACCGGTAGTCTCAAAGATAAAATAAATACCAGGTTGAAATAAAGCTAAAATAAATAACTTTTTTAAATTTTTACCCTTCAAATTGATATTTATTATACCAATAAATCTTAAAATACTCAAGCTGAGAAAAGCAATGGCAAAACGAAAACCAAGTAAGTGGAATGGAGACATTAGCTCCAAGCCCTCCTTGGTAAATAAAAATGAGAAGCCAAATATTGAACTAAAGACTAAACCAGCAAGATAAGGAAAATACTTTTTGAATTTAAGCAATCTAAATCACTCAATTCTTTGGCGGCCAGGGACCATAGTATTGATAGTACTGAGTCTCGACTCCACCATTATATAGTTTTCTTCTCTTACTTGCTTCTTTACCAAATATTTTTTCAAATTTAGAATGTGAGGTAATAATATAGTAAGACCAGCTTTCAAGCTCTAAAAACTTTTCCCCCATCTCTCTGTATAATTCCTCAACTTCTTCTTTTTCTCCCATTCGCTCACCATAAGGTGGATTAGTAATTATATAACCATATTTCCTGTTTGTTGAAAAATCTTTAAATTCCTGTTCCTGAAAATGGATAAGATCTTCAACTCCAGCCTGTTTGGCATGATAGCGGGCTATACTTATTGCCTCCGGATCATGATCATAACCCATAAGTAGTCTGGGCTCTACATTGATTTTTTTAGCCTTTTTGGCCTCAACTCTAGCCCGGGGCCATTCAAAATCTTTGAAAATGGGCCATTTTTCGGAATTGAATTTTCTTTTTAAACCTGGTGCCTGATTTTTGGCCATCATAGCCGCTTCAATTAAAATAGTTCCTGAACCACAGAAAGGATCAATTAAAATTCTATCTTTATCCCAGCGGCTTAAATAAACCATTCCGGCAGCTATTGTTTCCTGGATTGGTGCAGTAACTGAGAGTTCTCTATAGCCTCTCTTATGAAGACCTGTACCGGATGTATCTATGGTTAAGATAGCGCGATCCTTATATAAAGCAAGCTCTATTGGATAAAGGGGGCCATCTTCATCAAACCACTCTCTTCCATACTCTGCTTTCATTCTGTCTACAACTGCCTTTTTGGTTACGGATTGACAGGTCGGTACACTGCTTAATTTAGAATCAATTGACTTTGCACTGACCGGAAATTCAGCATCTTCGGGCAGCCACTGCGGCCAGTCCAGATCTTTGACTCCATCGTAGAGCTGATCAAAATCGCGGGCCTTAAAATCTCCTATTTTAACTAAAACTCTTTCGGCAGTTCTCAACCAGAGATTTGCTTCAGCAATTGCCTGCAGATCTCCGATAAATGTAATCCTTCCGTTTTTTACTTCTGTAATTTCATAACCTAAATCATTTATTTCTTTTTTCACCAGTGCTTCCATTCCGAAAGTACTGGTTGCCATAATCTCAATTTTATCCAAAAAAATTCTCTCCTTTGTCTACTAAACTAATATTTTTATCAAATTTATATTAAATTGACTCCAACTTTTTTTAAATCTTTTTTTGTTTTGGCATCATCTTCTGGATTAACAGCTCTGCTTCCAGCTAAGATAACATTGGTTTTAAATCCATTCTGGGCACTGTCCTGAGCTGTATATTTAACACAGTAATCAAAAGCTAAGCCAACAATATCAACTTCCCCAATTCCAAGTGACTTTAAAAGTCCCGCCAGCCCTAAATCTGTGCCGTCATTATCCTGAAAGGCGGAATAGCTGTCCACTTCCACTTCTGTACCCTTTCGCAGTATATAATCAAAGTTTTCGGTTTTGATGGCTGAATTAAATTCTGCTCCCTCAGTCTGCTGTACACAGTGGTTGGGCCAGAGTACCGGTCCCAGACCCTCCTGATCACTATAAGGAGTAAAGGGCTCCCTGTTATGATTGGAGGCAAAACTTAAATGTGCCTCAGGATGCCAGTCCTGAGAAGCTACAATTATTTTATATTCATCTGACTCCAAAAGCTCGTTAACTTTCTGATTAATCTGAGATGCATTGGGAACAGCAAGTGCTCCTTCTTCGTAAAAATCATTCTGCAGATCAACGGCTAATAAAGCTTTTGCCATTTTCATCACCTCTTTTTTTACTAACGCTGAGATAATCTAAGCATTCCAGTTAGAATCTTATTTCAAACTCATTAAAATCATCAAGTTTTTCTTCGCTGATTTCAAAATCATCTACCCGAGCAAAAGAAGGTCCTTTTTTTAGCTTTTTGATCATCTGAGTTACTTTATTTTTTTCTCCCTGAATGACAGCTTCCACTCTGCCATCATGCAAATTTTTTACCCAGCCTTTGATATCTAAAACAGCTGCCTGACTTCGAGTAAAAGCTCTAAATCCTACTCCCTGAACTCTACCTGAAATATAAATGTGTTTCTGTACTTTTTCTGCAGCCATCTTTATCAACCTCCGTCTATATTTATTATACATAGTATTATAAAATCTGGCAAATATTCTTTTTGGTTTTTAGTTGAAATATAACTTAGATTGAGCTTTATAAAATAAATTGTAAGACTATTGCTTATATTTTAAAAATTTGTTATAATTAATTTAATGAGAATTATTATTATTATAGGAGGTTTTAATTATGGCAAAAGTATCAAGGGAATTGGTTGAAAAGGCTGGAATTGATGTTGATAAATTACTTGATCTGCTGATTAAGAATGCCTCTGCTGAACTTACAACCTATTATTATTACACAAGCTTGAGAATGAATTTAATTGGACTTGAAGGTGAAGGTGTTAAACAAATTGCTGAAACAGCTCGAATTGAAGATAGAAATCATTTTGAAGCATTACTACCCAGAATTTATGAGTTAGGTGGTAAAATTCCAAATGATTTAAATGAATTCCATGATATCTCGGCCTGCCCTCCAGCTAAATTACCAGAAAACAAAAATGATGCTACTGAAATTATTAAAGTTCTGCTGGAAGCTGAAAGGTGTGCTGTTAGAGGATATACAGAAATCTGTAATATGACCGCCGGTAAAGATCACCGCACTTATGATTTAGCTTCAGCAATACTCAATGAAGAAATTGAGCATGAATCATGGTTTGCTGAATTTATAGGTGAAGGCCCCTCCGGCCACTTCTTAAGACAGGGAGAAACCTCACCGTTTGTATCTAAATTCTTAAAATAAATAGTTTTTAATTTTAAAGCTTAACTAAAAAAATTAAACCCACCTTGCGGTGGGTTTTTTTATCTTTTTTCATTTTTTTATCTTAGAGCTTATCCCAGATACTGATTAACTCTCAGGGCAGCTTTAGCTCCTTCAGCTGCTGAAGTAATAATCTGCTTATCAATAATATTAGTTACATCTCCTGCAGCCCAGATTCTTTCAACACCTGTTTCATTTTTATGATTAATTTTGATTTCCTTAGCTCTATTTCTTTCTACCAGATCACCAACAAAATCACTATTGGCTACCAGACCAATTTCAATAAATAAACCGTTAATATCAAGTTCTTTAGTAGAATCATCATCTACATTTTTGATTACAACTGATTCTAATTTATCCTGACCATTTATTTGATCAACAGTTGTTGAAGTATGAACTGTTATACTTTCTTTATTTTTTACTCTATCCTGCAGATATTGATCTCCCATCAGTTTATCCTGAAGCTCTATTAAATCAACTTCACAGCCAATATTAGCTAAATCAATGGCAGCTTCTAAGCCTGAGTTACCGCCACCTACTACTGCCACCGGCTGGCCTTTATAAAGGAAAGCATCACAGCTGGAACAGTAATGAACTCCCTTACCTGTTAATACATATTCCTGTTTCATTCCTAAATGACGTTTTTGAGCTCCAGTCGCAATGATAACTGAATCAGTTAGATATTTTTTCCCATTATCAGTTTTGATCAGCTTTTTAGCATCCTGATCTTCAATTTCCACTGCTTCTTCTCCAATTACTGTTTCTACATCATATTTTGCAATGTGATCCCAGAAATCATAAATTAATTCAGCCCCGTTAGTTTCTGCTTTACCGAGATAATTATCTATTTCATTTGTTGTAATTACCTGACCACCAATGTCTTTTGTTAAAAGCAGCAGCTCAATTCCCTTCCGGGCTGCATATAAAGCAGCATTTAAAGCAGCTGGACCTGCACCAAGAATAATAAGTTCCCATTCTTCAGTTGATAAGTCCTTAACATCTCTTCCTATTAATTGATTAAATTCTCCCTTATTTTCTAAAGCTATTAAATCATCATAGCCGCCAAGGCTCTGATCATTAATTATAATTTGAGGTACAGTTTTATTTCCTGTTCTCTCCTGCATCACCTCATAATTATCACCTTCATTGATGTCAATCTCTTTAAAATTAAGACCTTTACTTTTTAAAAAAGCTTTTGCCTTTTTACAGTATGGACACCAATCTTTAGAATAAACTTCAATATTTAACTCTTTTGACATAATAAAATTCCCCCTAGTAATTTTGCTTATAATTTGACATAAGTAGTACTGGATGTTAACATAAATATTGGTTGAATGGTTATTAGAAATCACAGAAAAATAACGAAAATACTTTAATGAGGTGAAATTAAATGGCAACAGTTATGGAATATGCGGAAGAACTTGCAGATGCAATTGTAGATTCACAGGAATTTCAGGATTTAAAAGAGAAAGAAGAAGTTATGGTTGAAGATGAAGACGCTAAGTCAATGCTTGATAATCTCAACGCTAAATATCAGCAGGTACAAATGATGCAGCAGAATGGTCAGGAAGTAAGCGATGAGCAGAAGCAGGAATTACAGATGATGGAACAAAAAATGAAGCAAAATGATAAAATCTCTGAATTCTATGAAGCTCAAAATCATTTTAATCAGCTGATGAACTCTGTTAATCAGGTAATCACTCAAAAACTTCAGGGTGACGAAGAAGAAGCAGCAGTAGACGCTGAGTAATTACTTATCAAACTTAAAGTAATTGAAGCAAAAGAGAACCGCAGTCAGCTGGCTGCGGTTTTTTTCTTTTATTAAATAAATTAGCTGCTTAAATTACTTCCTGCTTTATAACCGGTTGAAAAAGCGATCTGCAAGTTATAGCCACCTGTCACTGCAGCCAGATCAATTACCTCACCAGCGAAATATAAATTTTTAATTAATCTGGATTCCATTGTTTTAGGATCAATCTCTTCAGTGCTGACTCCACCTCTAGTTACTATTGCTCTCTCAAAACCTTTTTTCCTTTTAATATTTAATTTTAGATTCTTTAATAAGTATATCAGCTCTTCCCTTTCAGCTGCAGTAATCTGGTTTACTGTTTTTTTATAATCTATGGCAGAAAGTTCTAAAATCACAGGAATCATTTTCTGAGGCAGTAGATCTCCTAAACTGTTGCCAAAAAACTTATTGCTGTATTTCTTAAAATCTCTGATAATTCTCTGATCAAGTGTCTGATAATCAAGAGCAGGTTTTAAATCAATTTCTAAATGATAAGCTTCTGGATTCTGATCAATATACATCGAAGCAGAAATAATCAGCGGGCCATCTAAATAATCATCTCTAATTTCTAAGTCTCCAAATTGACTAAATATTTCTTCTCCATTTTTAAATAATTTTAATTCAACATATTTCAACTTCAGTCCCTGGGCCTCATAAATCCAGTTTTCTTTAGTTTTTAAGCCACATAAACCCGGCTCTGGCTCAATAATTTTATGACCTAAAGCTTCAGCCAGTTTAAAACCACTACCATCAGATCCGGTCTCTGGATAAGAACTACCACCTGCAGCCAGTATTATTTTATCAGCCTCGAGCTGGCCCTGATATTTTAATTTTACTCCCCTTATCTTTTTAGCTGCCAATAGAATTTCTGCTACCTGATCCTGTATAATTTCAACATTATGTTTGAATAATTCTTTCTGTAATACTTTAAGTACATCCTGAGAACGATTTGATTTCGGGAAAACTCTGTCTCCTCTTTCAATTTTAAGGGGCAGTCCCAGGCCTTCAAAAAAATAATAGAGCCTGTAAGCATCAAATTCAGCCAGGGAACTGTACATAAACTCGGGATTATCAATTGTATTTTTAATATGCTGATTTAAGTCTGAGTAATTTGTTAAATTACAGCGCCCCTTACCGGTAATTAATAATTTTTTACCCAGAGCTTTATTTTTTTCAATTAAAATAACTTCATTTTCATTTTTCGCAGCCTGCAGTGCAGCCATCATCCCTGCAGGACCACCACCAATTACAATTATTTTTGCCAAATTAAAACTTCCTTTCATTAAAATCTTTTACATGAAATTTAACTGCAGTCTGGCCCATTTTTACAGATCTTTTAAAGCCTTTCTTCTACAGCCTTTTTGATTCTTGCTAAACCCTTTTCTAATCGCTGACGAGAACAGGCAATATTTAAGCGCATATGCATGGAACCCGCCTTTCCAAACCAGCGCCCGGGATTAAGTCCTACTTTTGCTTTTTGATTCATAAAATCCATTAGCTGCTGATCCTTATCAAAGCCGAGCCCACTGCAGTCCAGCCAGACTAAATAAGTACCCTCTGCTTCAGTAACTTCAATTTGAGGGATTTTTTCTCTAATATACTGCTTTAAAAAATTATAGTTTGCTTCTAGATACTGCATCTGATCTTGCAGCCATTCTGCTCCCTCATTATAGGCCGTTTTGAGAGCCAGTAAGCCAAAAGGACTATTAGAAGTTCCAAAACCGGATTTAGCCTTTTGATAGGCCGAGCGCAGCTCTTTTGACTCAATAATAGTATAAGAGGTATGTAAACCAGCAATATTGAAAGTTTTACTGGCTGCCATAAAAGAAATTACTTTTTTACGGTAATCCTTAAATTCTTCTCTTGCTAAAAGCAGCTTAAGAACGGGGGTATGCTGATAGCCGGGATAGATTAAATCAGAATGAATTTCATCACTCAAAAGATATATATCGTTTCTTTTCAATATCCGCAGCAGCTGCAGCAGTTCTTCTTCCTGCCAGACACGACCGACAGGGTTATGAGGACTGCAGAAGATCATTGCCCTGACCTGATTCCCCTGCTGATTAGAATCTTTAATTTGTTCTGCTAAAGTTTCTAAATCGAGCTGATAGTGATTATCTTTTTTCAGCAGTTCATTTTTAATTAATTTACAGTCATTATTTTTAACAGCCCCAAAAAAAGGTCGGTAAACTGGAGGCTGAATAATTACAGCATCATTTTCTTTGGTAATTGCTTTCAAAGTAAAGTTAATAGCCGGTACAACTCCAGTATCAAAAAGAAGCCAATCTTTTTTGATATCTAAATCAAATCTCTGCTGCAGCCAGTCCTCTACTGACTGATAAAGGCTCTGATCGGCAAAACTGTAGCCAAAAATCCCCTGCTCAGCTCTTTCCAGCAGTCTTTTTTTTACTTCCGGAGCTGTCTGCCAGTCTGAATCTGCAACCCACATCGGCAGGATCTCATCACTGCCAAAGTATTTTTTTCTTTGATCCCATTTGATCGACATCGTATTGGTTCTATCTTCTAGTTTTGAGAATTCATAATTGCTCATTTTTATTTTCCCCTTTCAATTTGATTAAATAATTATTGAAAAATAAACTAAATTTATAAATAAAAATCAGAGCTGATATTAGTTAGATACCAGTCTCTGAAATTTAAATTAATTTTCTTTTAAAAATAAGGACATTAATCTGATCATCTCTCTCTGGTCTTTACTGCCGCCTAATTCTCGACTGGAATGCATCGCCAGCAGTGGATTACCCAGATCAATACTTTTTATTCCAAGCTGTGTTGCTGCAATAGGCCCAATAGTTGAACCCCCACGCTTATCACTGCGGTTGCTGTAAAACTGATATGCTATCTCATTTTTTTCCATCAGATCAATTAAAACTCCAGCAGTAGAAGCATTTGTAGTATATTTTAAATTTGCATTATATTTAATTACAGGTCCCTGGTTTAATAAGGGTCTGTTATTCTGGTCATGTTCTTCACTGAAGTTAGGATGAACTGCATGGGCCATATCAGCAGAAAGCAGAAAAGATTTTTCTATAATTCTATAATAATCTTCTTTATCTGCTCCCAGGTTATAAATTATTCTTTCAATTAGATCTCCAGCAAAGGGAGAGTCTGCCCCCTGAGGAGTATGGCTTCCTATTTCCTCATTATCATAAAAAATAGCCATCTGAGTCCACTTTTCTACTTCTGATGAAATAAGAGCCTTTAAAGCAGAATGGACCATTGATAAATTGTCCTGACGTCCTGCAGAAATATACTCCTGATTAGGTCCTACAAATTCTGCTTTTTGAGTTGGATAAAGAAATAATTCCAACTCCAGAATATCCTCTGCCTTAAAATCACTTAATTGAGCAACTAAACTTTTTAAATCAAATTCAGGCTCAGAATTTTCATCTTTTTCTGTTTCCGTATTTTTTTGATTTAATTCCTGTGTAATTAGAGCTCTTAAACCTTTCTTTTTATCAATTTCTCCATCTTTATTGACCTCATTATTTAAATGGATTGCCAGATTGGGAATTACAGCCAGATTTTTTTCTAAGTCAATCAATTCTGACTGCAGCTTAAATGAATCTTCAGATTTAAGAATAAGCTTTCCTGCTAAAGAGAGCTCTCTATCATACCAGGTATTTAAAATTGGCCCTCCATAAACCTCTGTATTTAAGACACAGAGTCCTTCGTTATTGATAACTGGATCCGGTTTGATTTTTAAAGAAGGGCTGTCAGTATGAGAAGAAATGATTCTAAAACCCTGCTCTAAAAATTCCTGGCCGCTAATAAAAGCAATCAGAGCAGAATCATTGCGGCTGACGAAATATTTTTCTCCCTCTTTTAAATCCCACTTCTCTCTTAAATCAAGTTCTTTAAAATCTGACTTTTTAAGCTCTTTTTTTAATTCCTCAACTGCATGAAAAGCAGTTGGGGACTTATCAATAAACTGCAGTAACTCTTCTGCTTCTTTATTCATCTTCTTTCACCCCGGCAATATCAATAATTGCTTTAGCATAAATAGCTGCACTTTTAACAAGGTCATCAATTCTAATAAACTCATCTTTTTGATGGGCTAATTCTGCCTGTCCCGGAAAAAGAGGACCAAAGGCTACTCCTTTTTTAACTTTACGAGCATAGGTTCCCCCACCAATTGCTATCGGCTCACTCTTATCAGCTGTAAATTCCTGATAGGCAGCCATTAATTTTTGAATAAAAGGATCATCTTTTTCAATATAAAGAGGTTCTGCATCACTTAAGAGCTCTAATTTAATCAGCTCTGTGTCAATTTCATTTTTGATATCATTAACTACTTTTTCAGCACTTGATTTGACTGGATAGCGAATATTAACTATAAATTCAGCCTGTTTTTGATCTGCTTTGATAATACCTGTATTAAAGGTCAGGGCTGTTGGTACATCATCCTGATCCTTACAGCCAATAGAAGCTCCATTATATTCAAGTCCAATTTTATCTTTATAGAAAGTTAAAAATTTATCTACTTTTGGATTTGCAAATGGAAGTTCAGCCAAAATATTAATTAGATAGGAGATTGCATTTTTACCAGCTTCCGGCATACTTCCGTGAGCAGAAACACCATGATAGGCTATTTTTATTTTATTATTTTCTGATTTTATTTCTAAAGCGTCCTGATCATAATCAAGATCTGCCAGCAGCTCGCTTAGTCTTTCTTTTTCTATCCCACTTAAAACTGCTTCAGCATAATCAGGAACCATATTGGTAGCATTACCACCTTTAAATAATTCTAACTGCAGTCCTTTACTGATATTATCTGTTAAATCAGTAGAAAATTTCAGATCTAAAATCCCTTTTTCAGCGTGAATAGCCGGAAATGTAGCATCAGGGCTGAAAGAAAGCTCCGGCATTTTTTCCTTTTTAAAATAATAATCCAGGGAGGCCATTCCTGATTCTTCATTTGTGCCGAGAATAAGTCTGACCCTTTTATTTAATTTTATTTCCAGTTCCTGAACAATTTTCATTGCATAAAGGGCAGCTACTGCCGGTCCCTTATCATCAATAGTTCCTCTTCCATAAATCCTGTCATTATGGATTTCGGCTGCATAAGGGGGATAGGTCCAGTCACTACCTTCAGGAACCACATCTAAGTGGCAGAGCAGGCCCAGGATTTCCTCTCCTGCTCCCATTTCCACATGTGCCGCCTGATTATCCACATTTTTTGTTTTGAAACCCAATTTCTCTGAAATTTCTATTGCTTTATCTAAAGCCTTGTATACTTCTTTACCATAGGGATAATCTCCCTCAGCCTCAGCTTCAACACTTGGAATCTTGATCAGTTCCTGAGTACTTAAAATCATATTATCTCTTAAAAATTCTGCTCTTTCTAAAATTTTATCTTTCATATATTAGTTTAATAGTTTTAAAACTATTAAACTGTCACCTCCTGCTGTTTTAATTTATTTTCTAAATATCATTCTATCACTTTTATTTATATATTTAAAATAATATTACTTTGAAATTAAAAGTCAAATATAATAAGATTAAAGAAAAGATAAAAAGTGGGGGATTTAAAATGAATTTAAAGCAAATTGACAGTAAAACTAAAATTAATCCTGTCGGTAGAGAAATCAAATATGGATTTGAGAATAAAGAGCAGCCTGAAGCAGTGCTTTTACTGCATGGTTTTGGTGGCAAAAGCAGCAACTGGGATTATATTGCAAAAAATATAAATGAAAAAATGAATTTACCAGTTTATATACCGCGACTTCCCGGACATGCTACAAATACTGCTGATTTTTTAAACAGTAATGCTGATCAGTGGCTGCGCAAGGCTGTAGACAGTTATTTATATTTAAAAAATTATTATCAGGAGATCTATCTGGCTGGACTTT
The DNA here is from genome assembly GCA_046260625.1 of Halanaerobium sp. GTDB lineage: Bacteria > Bacillota > Halanaerobiia > Halanaerobiales > Halanaerobiaceae > Halanaerobium. Next base: position 12,782 of record JBHEOV010000005.1, read on the forward strand.
CGATGGGAGGCCTGCTCGCTTCTTTAATTGCTGCTAATTTTAAAGTAAAAAAATTATCACTGGTGGCTCCGGCTTTTTTTACTCTTAATAAAAATATAGCATTTACTCCCTATCTCAAATATTTTATCAAAAAATTGGATAATGATTTTAAAATAGATAAAGATTCTCTAACTGAAGCAGAAATTGATTATCATAATAATTACAGTTTTAATTATTATCCTGAAGCTCTGGCTGAATTATATAAATTAATGAAAAAAGGAAGAAAAGTGGTATCTCAAATAAATACCCCAACTCAGCTTATTTTATCAACTAACGATGAACAGGTGAAGACTGAACAGATCGAAAAATTCTTAAATAAAAAAATGGGGCAATTTTTAGTAGATCAAAAGATCTATCAAAAATCTCCCCATGTAATTATCAATGATCTTGAAAAAGAAAGATGTGCTGAAGATATTATCAGCTTTTTCAAAAATAATTGATTTTTAGATTGACATCTAAAACTATATTTAAATTAATTCCTGCAGCTGTTTTAAATATTTATTAAATTTAGCAGCTGCATTTTCTATAGCATCTGCTTTTTCCATATCAACACCAGCTTTGCTTAGAATATTGAGTGGATAATCACTGCCACCCGCTTTTAAGAATTCTAAATAATTGGCTGCTGCTTTTGGTCCTTCAGTCTGTATCTTTTCTGCTAATGCAGCCGCTGCAGAATAACCGGTTGCATATTTATAGACATAGAAATTATAATAGAAATGAGGAATTCTGGCCCATTCATAATCAAGTTTTTCGTCAATTACAAGTGCCTCCCCAAAATATTTCTGATTTAAATTTCGATACATGGTTTTCATTGCCTGAGAAGTTAAACTTTCTCCAGCTTCTACCCGCTGATGAATCATCTTTTCGAACTCAGCAAACATTGTCTGTCTGTAGACTGTACCTCTAAATCCTTCTAAAAAATAATTTAAAAGATACAGTTTTTCTTCTCTGCTGGCTGCATTTTCCAGCATATAATCTAAAAGTAAATTCTCATTTAAAGTTGAAGCCACTTCGGCTACAAAAATCTTATAATCAGCATATAAGTAGGGCTGATTCTTGTTAGAATAATAGCTGTGCATTGCATGTCCCATCTCATGGATTAAGGTAAAGAGATTACTAATATCCTGAGTATAATTCATTAAAATATAGGGATGAACACCATAACAGCCGCTGGAATAGGCTCCAGAGCGCTTACCCTTATTTTCATAAACATCTATCCAGCCGGAATTAAAACCCTCTTCAACTGTTTGAATATAATCTTCTCCCAGAGGTTTTACAGCTTTTTTAATAATTTCTTTTGTTTTATGATATTCAAATTTAAGATCAATTTCTTTGATCAAAGGTGTATAGGTATCATAAATATGCAGCTCATCCAGATTTAGCATTTCTTTTTTTAGCTCCATGTACTGGTGCAGAGGAGTTAGATTATCAGAAACAGTGTCGATTAAATTGTTATAAACATCTGTACTGATATTATCATTATCTAAAGCAGATTCTAAAGCACTATCATATTTTCTGGCCCGAGCATAAAAGACATCACTTTTAACTGAATTATCAAGCACAGCTGCAAAGGTGTTTTCAAGCTTTTCATATTCACCGTGCATTCCCTCAAAAGCATCCTCTCTGACCCTTCTATTCTCATTTTTTAAAAGATCAATATAACGGCCGTGAGTCAGACGCAGTTCTTCGTTATTTTCATCTTTAATCAGAGGAAATTCTAAATCAGCATTATTGAGCATACTAAAAATATTTTCTGAACCCTGAGTTACTTCTCCTGCCAGTGCCAGAATTTTTTCTTCTGCTGCAGAAAGATAATGTTCTTTCTGTCTTAATATATTATCAAAAAAGTGATTAAAAAAATGAAGTTCTTTATTTTCCGCTTTATAGCTTTCTAATTTTTCTTCCCCCAGTGCTATAATTGCGGGCACCATAAATGAAGTTGAATTTGACAGCTTATTATAGCACATCATTGCCTTATTTTTATAATTTTGATATTTTTCATTTTGAGTATTCTGATCATATTTCATATGTGCATAAGCATAAAGCTTTGCTGTTTTCTCTTCAATTTTGATTATTTTATTTAAAGCCTGCAGTAGATTTTCAGCACTGGCAGTAAAATTTTCTTTAAGTTCTTCAATCTTTTTCACTTCAGCCAGTACACTTTCCAGTTCAGATTCAAACTTAGAATCATCAGCATAAATATCATTTAAATTCCATTTATATTTTTCGGAAATCTCTTCTCTTTTTTTCAGTTCTTTAGACAAAGGAAATCTTCCTTTCTATTTTTTTACTACTATTATTTTCGTGTTTTAAAAGCCACTCTTTACGCCAGACTCCACCTGAATAACCATTAATACTACCATCAGCCGAAATAACTCGATGACAGGGGAGAATAATTGCAATCGGATTGCGAGAATTTGCCTGTCCTACTGCTCGAGCAGCACCCGGTCTCCCAATTGCTGCAGCCAATTCTGAATAAGAATATGTTTTTCCATAAGGGATATTTTGTAAATATTTCCAGACTTTAAGTTCAAATTGACTTCCCTCTAATTGAATTGGTATGTCAAAAGAATTTCTTTTCCCTAAAAAATATTGATTCAGCTGATCAAAAATCAGATTATAAATTTTTAAAATCTTCGGATCTTCATAAAAATTCTTCTGACAGTTATTTTTAACTTCTCTTAAATGATCATCAAATTCTATTTTTAATAAAGCCTGATTATTAAACTCTATTTTTAAAATACCTATTGGTGAGGGATAGTAAGTATAGTAGCTGTCTTTAATCAAAATATTCACCCCTTATATATTTCAAGTCAGATGGAGTTCGAAAACGGTCTAAATAATGTGCAGCCAGCAGAATCATTTCTTTTCTACTCATCATTCTATCATCTACAAAAATCCCACTCAAACTGGCTGGGATTAAATTCATTTCAGCAGCTTTTTTAAAATATTCACTTCTTTCCATCTCCAAAACCCGCTGGCTTTCTGCTGCCAGCAGTAATTTTAAAGCATTAATTGTAGTTAATTTCTGATTTTGACTCAATGTTTCAAGACTGCCGGGAACCCATTCATATAAAATATCTGCTTCTTTTTTCTGCATAAGTTTTAAAACAACTGCAGTAAATTCTTTTTCAGTCGGCCTGATATTTAATTTGAAATTGTTATTGTAGCCCCCCATTGTAATCCCCCAGGAGAGCAGTTTTTCTAGACTCTCTAAAAGTTTCTGATCTTTGATAATTGGAGCTTCTAAAGGATACTTGTTAAGATCAATATTTAAACGGGAGCGAATTTTATCTAAACTTTCAGCATTCCTGGCGATCTCAAGCAGAGTTTTTTCTTCATTTATGGCCTCAGAGGCTGCAAGAGCTGCTGCCTCAGCCGTATTCATTCCCACCGGTAAAACGCGAGCACTAGCTGCGGCCAGTGAGCTGTATCCACTGCTGCGGCCGACTATCATTAGATTATTATTTTTGCGAGCGATTAAAGTTCTTAAGGGAATAGCATAATATTCAGGATTGAATAAGACAAAACCAGGATAATCATGGGCTGCAGCCTGATAATCTAGCGGATAAGATGCCAGAGTAATCGTATCAAAAAATATTCTCTGTCTGAATAAATCTGCAATTCCCAATTGATATTCTGTTAAAAAATGCCTGCTTTCTCTTCGATAAAGTTCCTGCGGCAGTTCATTTAATTCTGCATTTTCAAAACCTGTTAAATTATCCTGTAAGTATTTTAAGATCAATTTGGCCTCTGCTGCAGCTCTTTTTTTGGCCTCAGCAATTGAAGCCTCCACCAGCGGATCTACATCAAATAAAAGCAGAGCATTGATATAAGCGTCATAAATTCCCTTATTATTTATAAAAACTATATTTAAACCCCGCAGACGAAGACTTTGATGCTGGGGTTGATAACTTTTGCCAAATTCAGAAAATCCCCAGGCATGCTCATCTCTAAAGTGACTTTGTTGATATTGATTATTTCTAACTGATTTTTTTAATTTTTTTGGCTCAACTTTAGAAAATTTTAAAATCTGAGTTGAGGCCATCCAGCTATTTTTTAAATTCATATCGGCTGTACCCAGAAAAAAATCTTCACCTGCTGCTGCCGCCAGATCACCATCCTGGGAAGCATCAATATAGAAATCAGCAGTTAGATTATAAGTCAGATCATCTTTTTTAATTGTTAAAGATTGAAGAATATTATTATTTATTTCAACATGCTGTAGTTCAGCAGAATTAATAATTTTGATATTTTTTTCTGCTGCCAGCATTTCCTTAAATGTTTTTTTGGCTTTTTGAGGAGAAAAGGAGATGGAACCACCGATTTTTTGATGCCATTCAGCGAAAATTCCCTGGTTGATATTCTTTGAGTTAAGATCATAATTTAAATCCAGAAAATTAAGAGCAGCATAAGTCATTAATCCACCTGGTTCTTCTCGATTCATAAGCAAAAGAACTTCTTTATCTTCTCGAGCAGCAGCAAGAGCTGCTGTAACACCTTCCGGCTCAGCTGCATAAACAATTAAATCACTTTTAATTTTTTCAGCTGCAGAAGTAGAAGAGCTTATAATTACAAATAATAAAAATGTAATTATAATATTTATTAAATTTTTTTTATCTTTTAACATCTCTTTTCTCCTCTATATTTAGATTCTATAAATTAAAATTCAGCATTACCAGGAGTTCTGGGGAATGAAATAACATCTCTGATATTTTGCATTCCTGAAAGATACATTAATAATCTTTCGAATCCAAGTCCAAAACCAGAATGAGGTACTGAACCATATTTTCTAATATCTAAAAACCACTCATATTTTTCTAAATCCATCTCTAACTCTTCCATCCTACTTTTCAGCTTATCATATCTTTCTTCACGCTGACTTCCACCAATGATTTCTCCTACACCGGGTACCAGACAGTCAACAGCGGCAACTGTTTTTTCATCATCATTTTGACGCATATAGAAAGCTTTAATATCCTTAGGATAATCATAAACCATAATTGGTTTTTTAAAGTGGTTTTCAGTTAAATATCTTTCGTGTTCTGACTGCAGATCAATACCCCAGCTAACCGGAAATTCGAATTCCTGGTTACTATTTTCTAAAATTTCTATTGCTTCTGTATAAGTGATTCTGCCAAAATCAGCTTCAATAATCTTTTCGATCATTTCTCTGCGTCCTTCGTCAATCCACTGATTAAAAAAGTCCATTTCTTCTGCTGCTTCTTCCAGAGCAAATTTAAATAAGTTTTTGATAAAATCCTCCATTAAGGTCATCATCTCATCCAGATTACAGAAGGCCATCTCTGGCTCAATCATCCAGAATTCGGAAGCATGACGAGTAGTATTCGAATTTTCAGCTCTAAAAGTTGGACCAAAAGTATAAACATCTCCCAGAGCAGTTGCCATTAATTCAGCCTCTAACTGTCCACTAACTGTAAGACCGGTTTCTTTAGCAAAGAAATCCTGACTGTAATCTATTTCACCGGCTTCAGTTTTTGGAAGATTATCAAAATCAAGTGTAGTAACTTTAAATATTTCTCCTGCTCCTTCGGCATCACCAGCAGTTATGATTGGAGTCTGAATGTATTTAAAGTCTTTATTATAAAAATAATTATGTACAGCATAAGACATTTTGCTGCGAAAGCGGTTCACAACACCAAATGTATTGGTTCTGGCTCTTAAATGTGCAATTTCTCTTAAGAATTCAAAGCTGTGTCTTTTTTTCTGGAGGATAAAATCCTCAGGTGCTTCCCCAATAATCTCTATTTCTTCAGCTTTCATCTCTACATCCTGTTCTCTACCCTCTACTTTATCTATATAACCTTTTACCTTAATGCTGGCACCTCTATTAATATCTCCCAGTGGATGCTTATCCGGGCTTAAAATAACAAGCTGCAGGTTTTTGAGACAACTTCCGTCATTGATCTCGATAAAAGCGATATTTTTGGAAACCCTTTTGGTTCTCACCCATCCCATAACGAGAACATCTTTATAATTATCAATCTTATCTTCTAAAATATCCTTAACTTTTTTCTTTTCAAAATAATTCATTTTAAATTTTCCTCCCTAAATAAGCTCTTAAATAAATTTGATTAATCAATCTAATTTTAGAACAATTACTATTATATTAACTTCTCGCAAGCTGAGCGAAATCCTTTAAGAAATAATTAAATTTTATAATTAATTTAAACTAAAAGTATTTAAAAGCCCGGAGTAAAAACCCCGGGCCCTAATTATTTTTTTAAATTATTCTTCTAATTTCATTGCTTCGCCACAGCAAATCAGTTCTCCCCCACCTGCTTCTTTAACCTCAACAACATTACCACAAATATCGCAGCGATAAACTTCTCCTTTTTTCTTTACATTCATCTTTAGCCTCCTCACAGCATAATTTAAATAATTGGATTAAAACTACTAACTTTTTAATTATCTAAATTAATTATAAGTGAAAAATAAAATTTTTGCAATATTTAATTATTAATCTTATCTAAATTAAATTCCTGATGTAATACTTTTAAAGCCTTATTGGCTTCTTCTTTTTTTATCAAACAGGAAATTTTAATTTCAGAAGTTGTGATCATTTCAATATTAATTTCATTTTCACCCAAAGAACTGAACATTCTGGCTGCAATACCAGGTGTTGACTGCATTCCAGCACCAACAATAGAAATTTTAGCAACATCTCGATCAATGGTATAATTATTAAATTTCAATTCAGCTTTTATTTTATTTAATACTTTTACAGCCATTTTTTCCTGTTCCTGATTGATAGTAAATGTAATATCATTCAGTTCATCCCGCTGCAGGTTCTGAATAATCATATCAACATTAACTCCTGCATCTGCAAGAGATTTAAAGATTTTTCCTGCTATACCGGGCTCATCTGGTACTCTTTCTACAGTAATTTTAATTTCTCCTAAATCACTCGCTACTCCAACTACATTTTTTTTGCCTTCCATTTTCTCATCTCCTCTAACAATTGTTCCTAGCTTCTTATTAAAACTTGATGCAATATATAATTCTAAATTGTAATTATGTGCCAGTTCAACAGCTCTTGGATGTAAGACATTAGCACCCAAATTAGCAAGTTCCAGCATTTCATCATAAGATATAGTATCCAGTTTACTTGCAGCTTCTACAATTCTGGGATCTGCTGTATAAACACCATCAACATCAGAATAAATCTCACAGCGATCAGCATTCATAGCTGCTGCAACAGCAACTGTAGTCGTGTCAGAACCACCTCTGCCCAGAGTTGTAAAATCATGATTGTCATTTACTCCCTGAAAACCAGCAACTATCACAATTTTATTTTCTGCCAGTTCTTTTTTCAAACGGGTAGTATCGACATCTGTAATCATTGCCTGATTATGTTTCTCATCAGTTTTAATTTTCATCTGACTACCTGTTAAAGATATTGCTGGATAACCCAAAGCATGAATAGCCATTGTTAAAAGAGCAATTGAAACCTGTTCTCCTGTTGTTAAAAGCATATCTACTTCTCTTGGATCAGGATCATCAGTAATATCTCCCATTAAATCTATTAAATGATCTGTAGTATCTCCCATAGCTGAGACTACAACTACCATCTGATTGCCTTCCTCATAACCCTCAATTACTCTTTTGGCAACATTTTTAATTAAATCAGGATTTGCTACTGAACTTCCTCCATATTTTTGTACAATTAGTGACAACTGTTTCACCTTCCTATTGTAAATTATAAAATTATTAACCTGCTTTAACTGCTATTATATTATTCACAGTTAATACTCCTTCTAAAGCCTCAACTTCTTCTAATAATTTTTCTAAATCTTTTTCTTTAATTTTTTTGGTCATAATGATTATCGGCAGCAGCGGAGTTTCTGTTGAATCATCATGCAAAATTAAATCTGCCAGATTTTTTTCTGAAAAAATCTTTTTGATTTCTTCAATAATCTTTTCATCTTTTTCAATCTGCAGTCTAACATAAAAAGAGCTCTGCTGCTCTTGATAGAGATCAAAAACATCTTTCTCTTTAAATTGATCTTCAAATTGATCTTCAAAAATCAACTGCTTTTTATTTTCTATGAAGTTGGCTGCTTTTATCAAATCAAGGTTTAATAAATTTACAGCAGCTGAATCACTATTTTCCACTTTTAAAGTAGTTTTACCACTGTATTTAGAAAACAATTCTATTCCATTACTATTTTCATTAATTGTGGCTAAAAAACTGTCCTTAGGAATCAAATTGGGTCTTATCCCTAAATATAAATTTTCATTTTCTTTTTTGATAGTACAAATAAGTTTTATTTTATAACCTAACTCTGCTGCATAAATCAGATCATAACTTGTAATTCCTTTGATTCCTTTGGCCTTAATTATTGAAGGATCAAGCTCAGTATTATAAATTAAATCAGCCAGTAAAATTAATTTATCTAAACTATCAACACCATTTAGATCAAGATCCAGATTTTCTTCAGTATAACTAAACTCTTTTGCCTGTTCTATGGTTTCTTTCATACTGATAGTTCTTTTTTCCATCTCTGATAAAATATAATTGGTGGTGGCATTTAAAATTGCATTTAACTCTTTCAGTTCATCCAGAGCATAAAAACTATTGATAAGTGAATCCAGATGAAGTGGTGAAAAAGCAGCTGCAAAAAAAAGTTTACTCTGAAATTTTTCTTCTGTTTTCTTTATTTCCAGATAATTTTCGGCTATCACTTTAACATTAGTAGTAATCACAGCCTTTTTCTGCTTTAGAGCCTGCAGCAAATAATCGGGTGAACTATTAGTTCTGGTCAAATCTAAAATAATATCAACTTCAGCCTCAACTAGAATTTTCTGATAATCAGCTGTAATTTCTACTCTGTTGAATTCAGATTCTGAATAAAAGTCAGTTTCTTTTTCATCAGAAAAATTTAAAATATATGTAATTTCTATTTCCTGAGCTGTTAATTTTTTAATTTTATCTTTATTTTCTTTAAAAAAATCAAAAAAACCAGTCAAAGAATCTTTTGAATTAGCAATTAAGGCCAGTTTAAGCATCTTAAGATATCTCCTCTTTTAAGATCTGATATAAGCTTTGATTACAGGCTTTAACTGTATAAACAGCTGTATTAATTGAATAAGAGCTAAAAACATTTTTCATCTCTGCTGCAATTAATTTAGAATTCTGAGCAGTACAGGCCAAAATTGTAGGTCCAGCACCACTTAGAGCCGCACCATATGCCCCACTGTCATAAGCTGCTTTAATTACCTGATCAAAACCTTTAATTAATTTTTTTCTGAATGGATGATGCAGCTGATCCTCCATAGCAGTTTTTAAGTGCTGATATTCCTTATTTATAAAAGCTGCTGTCAGCAGACTAACTCTACTCAAATTAGAAATTGCACTTGAATAGTCAATTTTTTCTGGTAAGACCTGACGCAATTTTTCAGTTTTTAGTTCAAAATCAGGTACAACTAAAATAAAATCAAGATCTGTGTCCACATCTATTTTATAATAATCATAGATATCATTGCAATAAAAATTTATTGTTAGACCTCCAACTAAAGCTGGAACTACATTATCCGGATGTTTTTCGAGTTCAACAGCAAGTTGAATAAAGTCTTCTTCGCTGATTAAATTCCCAGAGATTACTGCAGCTGCAGCCAGACCCCCAATTATAGCAGAAGAACTGCTTCCCAGCCCTCTGGCCAGTGGTGTGTGCATTTCTTCTATAATTTCTGCACCTATTAAATCTTCAGCAATAAAATCAAAATATTTTTTATAAGCTAAAACTACCAGATTATCTTCATTAGCTATTTTAATTTCTTCGTTTTTATTTTTATCAATAATTTTTATTTTCAACTGTTGATCATTTCTTTTTTTTATTTTAAAATCATTATATAAACTTAAGGCAAGTCCCAGTGTATCATAGCCAGGACCAAGATTTGCTGATGTTGCTGGAACTTTTATTTGAGGCATATTAATTTCCTTTCCTAATTTTTTTTAACACCAGTATGGCCAAAACCGCCATCTCCTCGCTGGCTTTCACTTAAATTATCCACTTCTTTCCATTCAATAATATTTACTTTTTGAATAATTAATTGTGCTATTCGATCATTTAAGTCAATTTTGAAATCTTCCGAGCCGTGATTGATTAAAATCACACCAACTTCACCTCGATAACCAGAATCTATAACCCCATCTGCATTAAGTACAGTTATTCCTTTTTTTAGAGCCAGACCACTGCGGGGATAGACAAAAGCAGCATAACCTTTAGGAACAGCAATTTTAAGTCCAGTTTTGATCAATTCATACTCTCCACTTTTTATTGTTAATTCTTCAGCCGCATGCAGATCAAGACCGGCATCTTCTCCAAAATGTTGATATTTAGGCAGCTCAATTTTTTTATTAACTCTTTCTACTTTAATTTCCATTAGCATCATCCTTTATTTCAGATTGCAGACCAGTAAATGAATCAATCTGATAGTTATTATTATAAATTAGATCTTCAATTTTGACAAATTGATATTCTTTTTTTAAAAGCGGAATAATTTCACTAAGTACTGCAGCAATATCCTTGGAATTATTATGAAAAAGGAGTATATCTCCAGAATTTATATTATTCTGGACTCTTTTGATAATATATTCTTTGCCTGGATTCATCCAGTCATGAGAATCAAGACTCCACTGAATAATCTGATATCCCATTTCTCTTGCGGTTTTAATTACAAGGTCATTATATTCTCCATAAGGTGGTCTAAATAACTTAATTTCTGATCCAGATTCCCGGTATCTATTGAGAATAGCTTCTGTTTTAAGCAGCTCATCTTTAATTTCTGCTTTATTTAAAGTATTAAAGTGAGCATGACTGTAAGAATGATTGTAAACTTGATGGCCTGCAGCTATTATCTGCTTTACAAGTTCTGGATTGTTTTTTAACCAGATTCCAGCAAAGAAAAAAGAAACAGGAACTGCTTCTCTTTCAAATAGTTCAAGCAGAGCTTCTGTTTGATTGCTGCCCCAGGCTCCATCAACTGTTAGGCTGATTTTTTGATCATCTCTCTGCACCTGATAAATTGGAACCAGCCGACCACTGCTGTAATCTTTTAAATAATTAACTTCTGCCAGTGCCAATTGACTAAAAAATAAAATAACGATAATTATAAAAAAATAAGCCAGCTTTCTCTTAAAAAGCTGGGAAAATATATTTAAAATGTTAAACAAAAAATTCACCTCTATTCTACAAAAACATGGTCTCCTATTTTGGTAATCACTCTTCGCCCTTCAAAAAAACTAACTCTGGTAGCAGTTTTAGGGTTATAAAAATACAGAGCACCATTAGTCGGGTCACTTCCATTTAAAGCATCTCTAGCCGCTCTATAAGTGGACTGATCTGGTGCCAAATTAATCTGCCCATCACTGACTGCAGAAAATTGGCCACTCTGATAGATAACCTGAGCAAAGGTATTAGGAAACTGATGACTTAAGACTCGATTAATGATAACTGCCGCTACAGCAACCTGGCCCAGATAGGGCTCGCCTCTGGCTTCCCCATTAATAGCTCTTGCCAGCAGATCTAATTCCTGCTTACTAACTCTTTTGTTTAATAATTGATGATCAGTTAAATTATGTACAGGTAAGCGAATTTTTTCACCCTTTTTCAAAAAACTATTTTCTTTATTATTTAAAGCTAAAATTGTACCAATTGAGGTGCTGAAATCTCTTGCCAGATCATAAAGAGTATCACCGGGACCAACATAATAATCTATGATTTTATCCTTTGGTATTTGATCAATATCTGGTGCCTGATGACCAGGATTAATTCTTGCAGCATAATGAGTATTAATCGCAAAATTAAGCTCTTCTTTTTGAGGACTGTATTCTGAAAATAGTTTTTCCTTTTGCTTATCTTGATTATTTTTACTTTCAGCATCTGGCTGAGGAATTACTAACTCATCCCCCATTTTAATATTTGCCTGATTTGAAATATTATTTTCAGCTTTTAAAAGGCTGAGCTCAACCTTATACTCAGCTGCAATCTCGGAAAGGGTATCTCCCTGCTGAATAACATAAATCAAACTTAGACTGGGAGCAGTAAAAACAGCCGTTGAAAATGAAAAGATTATGATTAGTGTTATAAAAATTGGAATAAATAATTTTTTATTTGTCATATTTTTAAGCTCCATTATTATCTATTTTTGCCAGAAGATCTTTACGGTTGATTTCTGAAACAGGACAGCCGGCAGGGATTGAATCCAGAAACTTTTTTCCATAGGATCTAGTTTTTACTCTGCGATCAAATAAAATTATAAAGCCTGTATCTTTTTTTGACCTAATTAAACGACCAAAACCCTGTCTAAACTTTATTACAGCCTGAGGCAGAGCCAGGTTATAAAAGGGATTTAAACCCTTTGCTTTTAATAAATCTTCCCTGGCCTTATATAGAGGTTCTCCAGGCACCGGAAAAGGAAGTTTTACCATAATTAAATATTTTAGTAAATCTCCCGGTAAATCTACACCTTCCCAGAAACTTGAAGTGCCAAAAATAATTGTTTTGTACTGACTGTGGAATTCCTGCATTATATAATTGCGGGATAGTTTTGACTGAGATAAGATTCTAATCCCCATCTCTTCCAGCTCATCTTTTAAATTATTAAAACAGTAATTTAGCATTCTATAAGAAGTAAATAGAACCATTGTTGAACCCTGAGTTTGAGTAATTATTTCTTTGAGTCTAATAACCAGCTCTTTTAAAAAGTTTTTGCTGCTGGGATCTGGAAAATCAAGTGGAAGCAGCAATTCTGCCTGCTCAGAATAGTCAAAAGGGGATTCCACTTTTAATTCTTCAGCTTTTTTAATTCCAGTTTCCCGATAAAAATAATCAAAAGAATTGGCAGCTGTTATTGTAGCAGAAGTAAAAATTACATTTGTTAATTTTGACCAGATCATATCCGGTAGAAATTTGCCGGCATCAATTGGAGCTGATTTCTGTACAATCTGCTCAGAGCCTCTATAATAGCTGGACTCCAGCCAGAAAACATAATCATCATCTTCAGCTTTTAAATTAAACTCTATCCGTTTTATTAAATCCTGACAGCGGTTTAAGCTGGATTTGATTTTCATTTCGCTTTCCTCAGTTTCGGCTTCCAGACCAAGGTATAAATTTTCATATATAATTTGCAAAAACGAAAAATCATTTTTCAAATATGCTGCCAGATCTTCAGCAGTTTGATAAAATTCCTGCCATTTAGGATTAGTTTTCAAATTAGCATCAACTGTAATTTTTTTATCCTTGTAGTCTGAAATTAAATCTTTAAGTTCATTGAAATACTGAGGAATTAAATCTTTAATTTTTTGAGTTGTTGGAATTATTTTTTTGTCCAAGATTTCTCTCAATCTTTTTTGATCAGAATCAATAGTAAAAGCTATATCTTCCCTAATTTCTGATAATAAAGATTTCTTATCTCCACTCAATCTTTTTAACCAGTTATCTAAGAGTGGTTGATATAATGGATAACCTAAGTGATCTGTTGCAATTTCTCCAATATTATGTGCCTCATCAATAATTAAATGATTAAAATTAGGCAGTATTCCTCTATCAACAGAACCTGTATCATCTTTAACTCTGGCATCTGATAATAAAAGATGGTGATTAACAATTAAAATATCAGCTTTATAAATTTTCTTTCTGGCCTGCATAAAATAACACTTAGAATAAAACGGACAGGAAGTTTTTAAACAGAGATCACTTTCTGCTGCAATTTGATTCCAAACTGAATTTTGAAGCTGAAAATTAATTTCTGTCTTCTCACCACTTTCAGTCTGTTTTTTCCAGTCATTTAATTCGTTAAAAAGGTTTTCTTTGATTTCTAATTCATTATTTTTGAAATTTTTATCAAAATTTTTAAATTTACGCAGGCAGAGATAATTATTTCTGCCCTTAACTAGAACAGCATTAAAATTAAAGTCCAAAACTCTTTTGAGCATAACAAGGTCCTTATTGATCAATTGTTCCTGTAGATTAATTGTATTTGTTGAAACAACTATACGAGCCTGATTTAAATTATTATAAAAAAGAGCAGGTATTAAATAGGCAAATGATTTACCGGTTCCCGTTCCCGCCTCAATAAAATCAAATTGATTTTGGTTAAAGGAATCAATAATTTTTTCAGCTGTAATAAGCTGTTCTTTTCTTTCCGAAAAGCGCTCTAATTCCTGCGCTAGTTTCCCCTCTTTTTTAAAATAACTTAAAACTTCCTTTTTATCTAATTTTTTATTTTCTTTTTTTATACCTGCTTCTACTACTACATAAATCTGATCAGCCTGATTATTTACAATAGCAAAACCAACTTCTCTAGCTGCCATTTTTGCAGCCAGTCTGATATCTGCTGCAGATGGTGTTAAATCACCAGAAGGATGATTATGGATTATCATTTCCCCAGCCATGATATTATTAATTACAGCCGGTGCAGAATAACTATTACCTCGCGCCAGTACTTCAATATCCTCAATTATATTTTTATTGTTTAATTGAGCTCTCATAAATATTTCATTACCAGAAGCAGCTTCTATTTCTGATGCAATTTGATTTCGAACTTCTAATAACATTTCACTTCTAGCAGACAAGGTTAATCCTCCCTTAATTTTTTTAATAAAATAACATCATCATCTGTTTTTTTATCAAACTGTGGTGTTTCTAAAATGAAAACTTTATCTTTTAACTCTGGATGATTTATCAATCTTTTAAAAGCCTGACTGCCAATTTTTCCTTTTCCTAGATGAGCATGCTCATCCTTATTTGTACAGCAGTCATATTTAGAATCATTGAGATGGATAACTTTTAATTTTTGAAGGCCAATAATTTTATCAAAATCATCAATTAAATTTTCCAGACCGCTCTCTGCTGCCAGATTATATTTTGCAGTAAAGGCATGACAGCTGTCAATACAGATTCCCAGTCTTTCTGACTGATCAACCTGCTCAATAATTGATTTCAGCTGCGATAATTCTTCCCCAATACTTGTTCCTGCTCCGGCGGTATTTTCTAATAAAATCATTGTTTCACTCTCAAGATCAGCTAAAATTTGATTTAAAGCTTCAGCAATTCTTTGAATACCACTTTCCAGACCAGATCCTGTGTGACTGCCTGGATGAAAAATCAGATATTCAGCTCCGAGCCTGTTAGAGCGTTCGTATTCAGACTTGAGAGCTGAAATTGATTTTTGCCATAATTTATCTTTTGGAGAAGCCAGATTGATCAGGTAAGCAGCATGAACTACAACCGGGTTTATTTTATATTTTTCTCTTTCTGTCCTGAATTTATCTACTTCCTCTGCCTCAACCTCACGCATTTTCCAGCCGCGCGGATTTTTAACAAAGATCTGCATTGAGTTACAGCCAATATCTGCTGCTCTCTTAAAAGCTTGATCAAGACCACCAGCTATAGAAACATGTTTACCTAATATCATTTAAAAACTCATCTCCAATTTATTTTTATCTTAATTTTAATTTACTCTTTATCTTCTAACTCTTTTTTTGCAGCTTTAAGAGATAAATTAATTCTGTCCTGATTATCTATTTCAATAACTTTTACAGGTATTTCATCTCCTACAGAAAGAACATCGCCAACTTCTTTTACATGACGATCAGCTAATTTAGAAATATGAACAAGACCGTCTTTATTTGGCAGAATTTCAACAAAAGCACCAAAGTCCATGATTTTCTTAACTTTACCCTGATAGATTTTACCAACTTCTACCTCTTCAGTTAAGCGCTCAATCATTTCTTTAGCCTTTTGTCCACCTTCCTGATCAGTAGTCATAATCTTAACCAGACCGTCATCTTCAATATCAATGTCGGCTCCAGTTTCATCAATAATCTTGTTGATCATCTTACCACCAGGACCAATAACAAATCTAATCTTTTCTGGATCAATATTCATGCTAATAATTGCAGGTGCATTTGGAGATAATTCTGGACGAGGTTCAGAAATAACATCCAGCATTTTACCCATAATATGCATTCTACCCTTTTTAGCTTTATTTAAAGCCTCTTCTAAAACATCATAGGATAGACCTTTAAGTTTCATATCCATCTGTAGAGCTGTAATTCCCTCTTCTGTACCGGCAACTTTAAAGTCCATATCACCGTGGAAATCTTCAAAACCCTGGATATCTGATAAAACAACAATCTCATCATCTTTTTTCATTAATCCCATTGCAATACCAGCAACTGGTGCCTTAATTGGTACTCCGGCAGCCATTAAAGCTAAAGTACTACCACAGATACTTGCCTGAGAAGAAGAACCATTAGACTCTAAAACCTCAGAAACAATTCTGATTGTATAAGGGAAATCATCTTCTGATGGAATCACAGGTAGTAAGGCTTTTTCACCTAAGGTACCATGACCAATTTCTCTTCTGCCGGGTGAGCGCATTGGAGAAGTTTCACCAACACAGAAAGATGGAAAATTATAGTGATGCATATAGCGTTTAGTTTCTTTTTCACCCAGTCCAAATAAGATCTGCTCATCTCTAGCGGATCCTAATGTTAGAACACTTAAGGCCTGAGTTTCTCCTCTGGTAAAGATTCCAGATCCATGAGCTCTAGGTACAAAATCAACTTCTGCCCAGATTGGTCTGATTTCATCATAATCTCTGCCATCAGGACGAGTTCCATCTTCAATAATCAAGCTCTTAACTGATTTTTTGAGCATATTTTCAAATGCAAGTCCCAGCTGTGACTGAATACCTTCATCTTCTTCTGGATTTATTTTTTCTTTCAACTCAGCCTTTAATTCATCCAGGCGCTCATTACGAGACTGCTTATCCTGAATTTGAATTGCCTCTTTCATTGCATCTTCCAGGATTTCATCTACCTGTACCTGAATTTCCTGATCTACAGTAGGCGATTCAAATGCTACTTTCTCTTTACCTGCTTCTGCTCTCATATCTTCCTGCAGGGCAATAATTTTTTTGATTTCAGCATGAGCAATTTTCATTGCTTCTAAAATCTTAGCTTCACTTACCACATTAGCACTGGCTTCTACCATCATAATAGCATCTTTGCTTCCAGCCACTACAAGATCAAGATCACTATTTTCTCTTTCTTCTTGATTTGGATTAATAATAATTTCACCATCTACTAATCCTACCTTAACTCCACCGATTGGACCGGCAAAAGGTATATCAGATAAAGTTAAAGCTGCAGAAGCACCATTTAAAGCAGCTACTTCAGGATCGTGATCATCATCAACCGATAAAATTGTTGCAACAACCTGCACATCCTGTCTGTAACCATCTGGAAATAGCGGTCTGATAGACCTGTCAATAACTCTGGCAGCAATTGTTGCCTCATCTCTTGGTCTACCTTCTCTTCTTAAAACTCCACCTGGTATATCTCCGATAGCATAATTTCTTTCTTCATAATTGACCATTAAAGGAAAATAGTTCATTCCTGGTCTCGGATCATCCATAGTTGCTGTAACTAAAACCTGAGTATCTCCACAGCGGACTACTACTGATCCATTGGCCTGCTTGGCCACTTTACCGGTTGAAAAATTAAATTCATCACCGGCATAATCAATTGTCCATTCTTTCATATTTTTTTCCTCCTCATTCAAATAAAGAGCGGGGATTGCCCCGCTCTTTTAGTGTGCATTATTAACCGCGAATACCTAATTTAGAAATAAGCTCACGATAACGCAGAACATCATTATTTTTTAAGTATCTGAGTAACTTTCTTCTTGTACCAACCATTTTTAATAATCCTCTTCTTGAGTGATGATCATTTTTATGGTCTTTTAAGTGATCTGTTAATTCAGAAATTCTTGCAGTTAAAAGAGCAACCTGTACTTCTGTTGAACCAGTATCGCCTTCTTTTAACTGATATTCATTAATTATTTCTTCCTTTTTTTCTTTACTTATCATGTGAAATTCACCTCCTGTGAAATCAATCCGCCACAAGCCAAGAAAACGTCGGAGAGTCGAAATCCTAGCCAGTGGTAATTTAAAACTGTCTTAATAATTTTAACATAAAAGCTTGCGTGTGTAAAGAATATCTTGTTCCATCTGTTCAATTAATTTTTCCTTATCTGAATAATCTTTTTCTCCCCTTATAAATTCTATCAAATCCACACATATTCTCTCACCATAAAGATCACCTTCAAAGTCTAAAATATATATTTCAAAAGAAATCTTTTGATTATTAAAGGTAGGATTATAACCCAGATTAGCTGCGCCAAGATATTCTTCTCCCTGATGCTGGACTTTAACTGCATAAACACCTTCCGGTGGCAGGGCATAATTTGTTTCTAATTCTAAATTAGCCGTTGGAAACCCTAATTTTCTACCTCTTTTTTTACCATGAATTACCTCACCACAGATTTGATAAGGTCTTCCCAGCAATTTTTTGGCTTTTTTTATTTCACCTTTTTTTAGTAGATTTCTAATTCTGGTACTCGAAATACGATCATCACTGGCGTGCAGTTGAGAAATTATTTTTGCCTGATAACCATGTAGTTCTCCCATTTCTTTTAAAATCTCAACATTACCTTCATTTTTATGGGCAAAACGAAAATCATCACCAACTACTACAGTATTTACTTTAATTTTAGCAAGTAAAATATCATTTATAAATTCTTCTGCCCTAAGTTGAGCAAAGTCCTGATTGAATTCCTGCTCAAAATAATACTCTACTCCCAGTTCTTCCAGAATAGAAATCTTCTGTCTGCGAGAAACTACAGAGGGAGGCGGTGTCTTACCTTTTATTAATTCTAAGGGATGAGGATGAAAAGATAAAACTGCAGCAGGATAATCATTTTTTCTGGCCTCTTCAATCGCCTGATTGATGATCAGCTGATGTCCCTTATGCAATCCATCAAAAGCTCCAATTGCAAGACAGGTATTGCTTTCTTTATATTTATCGTATTCTTCACTTTTTATAACCTGCATATAAATTTCCTCCAAAACTAAATAAAAACTTTAATTGGTTGAAATATTTCATAATCATCTTTTATTTCAAACTGACTTATGGCTATGAATTCACCAGCTTCTGAAAAGATAAGAAAATAATCTCCAACTTCAAGCTTGAATTCAGATTCCACAAAGTTTTCTTTGATTAGATAATTACCATTTTCTGCTCGCCGATATTCTTCATCTTTGATAGTATAACGATCTAAATCCAAAAGTTGATATGAATTAAGCAGTATAGATTTACCATTTGCTTCAATTTCCTCATAACTGACTGCATCTTCCAGTTTGAAAGGTCCAGATTTAGTTCTCAGCAAAAATGTCATAACAGCATTTGTATTTAATTTCTCAGCTATATCTCTTACCAGAGAACGAATATATGTGCCGCGAGAAACTTCAGCTTGAAAGCGAATCAGGGGTAAGTTAACTTCCAGCAGCTCAATTTTAAAAATTTCAATATCTCTGCTTTCTCTTTCAACTACAATTCCCCTGCGCGCTAATTGATATAAACGTTTACCCTGATAATGAAGAGCAGAATACATTGGTGGAATCTGCTGTTGTTTACCCAGAAAAGATAAAACTGCAGCCTCAACTTTTTCAGCAGACAGTTGATTCCATTTTAGATCTTCTCTGATAACTTCACCCTCCAGATCAAGGGTGTCAGTTCTAGTACCAAGTTTCATCTCACAGATATATTCTTTGCGGCTGTCATCTAAAAAAGGAATAGTCTTTGTTGCCTTACCAAAACAAACTCCCAGAACACCAGCAGCTGCTGGATCCAGAGTACCTGTATGTCCGGCCTTTTTTTCATCTAAAAGCCAGCGCAGTTTTTTAATTAAAGCAAAAGAAGAAATCCCGGGCGGCTTTATAATATTTGCTGTCCCATCAAACATATTTTTTTGCTTCTTTGACTACAGACTCTATTGTTTGCTGCAGAGTTTTTTCTACAGTTGCACCAGCTGCTCTTGGGTGTCCACCACCATTGAATTCTGCAGCTAATTTATTTACCTCGGCATAAAAATTAGAACGCAGACTAACCTTGATTTCTTTTTCTTCTTCTTCAGTAAAAAGAATACCAATTTCTACTCCTTCAATATCTCTAGCCAGGCTGACCAGCCCTTCAGTATAGTCTGTTTCTGCCTCATGCATCATCTGACGGCTGACATAAAGCCAGGCCATTTTCCCATCTTCACTTCTTTCGAGAGTGGAGAGGGCAAGTCCCTTTAAAATTAATGCCTTATAGCTTAAACTGCCAAATACTTTTTTATTAATTTTATAAATATTGACTCCAGCATCCATCAAATCTGCAAGAATTCTTAAGACTCTAGCTGTAGTATTTTCATAACGCAGAGCCCCAGTGTCAGTAATAATAGCAGTAGCTAGCGGTTCTGCAATCTCTAAAGGAATTTTATCTTTAAGCAGTTCAGCAGCAAAATTATATATAATTTCACCAACTGCTGCTCGATCATCCTGAATCAGATTGATTTTACCAAAAGCGGTATTATCTTCATGATGGTCAATATTTATAATAAAACTGGCTGAATCTATTAACTCTGCTTTTAAATCAACTCTTTCTAGACTGCCGGAATCCAGTGTGATTAAAATATATTCTTCTTTTAAATCTTCCTGCAATTTTTCCGAATCAGTATAAAATTCATCTTCTTTAACTTCTAAAAAAGAAAAAGGAGCCAGAGTATCACGATTAAGATAAGCTCTGGCTTTTTTATTTTTCCTCTTTAATAACCGAGTCAAAGCAGTTACTGATCCAATGCTGTCACCATCTGCACCTACATGGCCGACAATTAAAAAGTTATCATTTTCATTTATAATTTCAATGATTTTTTTAATTTTTTTCTGCATCAGTTTAAGACTCCTTTATCTCTCCCGATTCTTTTAGATCTTTAATAATTTCTGAAATATGGACTCCATTTTCTATAGAGTCATCATAACGGAAAATAATCTCGGGTGTATGATGAATTTTAACTCTTTCACCAACAAGTTTACGCACAAAACCCTGTGCCTGCTGTAAACCTTCTAAAGTTTCTTCTTTTTCTCGATCACTGCCATAGACACTGATAAAAACTTTGGCATGTCTCAAATCACCACTGACTTCAACATCAGTTACAGAAACAAAACCAATTCTAGGATCTTTCATTTCTCTTAATACAATCTGACTTATTTCTTCTTTCAATAATTCTCCAACTCGTATTGCACGTTTTTTTGTCATTTTACCTCACCTCTATAAGGATCTTTTAATCTCCTTATAAGTATAGAATTCAATAATATCTCCAACTTTGAGATCATTATAATTTTCAATTCCAATTCCACATTCATAACCAGATTTTACTTCTCTTACATCATTTTCGAACCTTTTGAGAGAAGAAATTGTTCCCTCATGAATTACAACACCATCTCTAATTAAACGAGCATCATAATTACGATTTACATGACCATCAGTTATATATGCACCTGCAATAATTCCTACATCAGGCACCTTAAAGGTGTCTCTAACTTCTGCTCTACCGGTAACCTGTTCTCTTAATTCTGGATCAAGCAGTCCGGCCATTGCATTTTTAATATCTTCTATAGCCTTATAGATTACTCTATAAGTTCTAATATCAACCTTTTCTTTTTCTGCAAATTTAATCGTTTTATTATCAGGTCTAACATTAAATCCAATAATAATAGCATTAGAAGCACTTGCCAGGTTAACATCAGTCTCGTTAACTCCACCGACACCAGTGTGAATAACATTTACTGTTACCTCATCTGTACCCAGTCTGATCAGTGAAGCTTTTAAAGCCTCAATTGAACCCTGAACATCAGCTTTGATAATAATATTTAATTCTTTAACTTCACCTTCCTGAATCTGCTTATAAAGGTCATCTAAAGAAACCTTTGCATCAGATTTCAGCTCAGATTGTCTTTTCTCATCCTGTCTGTCAGAAGCTACATCTCTGGCCTGTCTTTCATCTTCTAAGACCTGGACAAAATCTCCTGCGGCAGGAACTTCATTAAAACCAAGAACCTCTACTGCTGCTGAAGGACCTGCTTTATCTAAAGAATCACCATATTCATTAAACATCGCTCTAACACGACCGGATGTTAGACCAGCTAAGATAGGATCTCCTACTTTTAAAGTACCGTTTTTGACCAGTACAGTTGCTACTGGACCACGACCCTTATCCAATTCTGCTTCAATAACAACACCATCGGCTAAGCGATTGGGATTAGCTTTTAATTCTTCCATTTCAGAAACTAAAATAATCATTTCTAAAAGCTCATCAATATTTTGCTTTTGTAGAGCAGAAACATTAACACAGATTGTATTTCCACCCCAGTCTTCAGGAACTAAACCATATTCAGTCAATTCCTGCTTAACTCTTTCGGGCTGAGCATTTGCTTTATCAATCTTATTGATTGCAACAATAATTGGAATTCCTGCTGCCTTAGCATGGTTAATTGCCTCTTCAGTCTGCGGCATAATACCATCATCTGCAGCAACTACTAAAATTGCAATATCAGTTAACTGAGCCCCTCTTGCTCTCATAGCTGTAAAGGCTTCATGTCCAGGTGTGTCAATAAAGGTGATCTTTTTATTATTCACTTCAGTCTGATAAGCACCAATATGCTGAGTAATTCCTCCAGCTTCTGTGCCTGCAACTCCAACTCTGATTTCTCTAATTGAATCAAGCAGAGTAGTTTTACCATGGTCAACATGCCCCATAACTGTTACAATTGGTGGGCGAAATTCTAAATCTTCATCTTTATCTTCGATCTCTGGACCAACCCTTAAGGAAGCTGTTTCTTCTTCCTCTGATTTGAATTTAATCTTAATTCCCAGTTCTTCAGCCAGTAATTCCAGGGTATCTTCGTCCAGACTCTGATTGACATTGGCCATAACACCCATATTCATCAATTCTACAATTAAATTATTAGGTGCTTGATCAATTGCTTCAGCAAACTCCTTAACGGTAATAGGAGTTTCAATTTCTACTGCATCCACTTCAGCTTCTGCTTCAATATCACTCTCTGCAGCTGCTTGTTCTGCTTGTTCTGCTTCTCGTTCTGCTTGTTCTTCATCTTCTTTACTTTCGGCTTCTGCTTTGATAGCCTCTTGTTTTGCCTCTTCATTTTCTGCTGCAGTATTATCCCCTGCATACATTCCTTTTACAAGATCTGCTGTTTCGTCAGTTATTGTACTCATATGACTTGATACCTCAATATCCAAGTCATTTAATAGCTCAATTACTTCTTTACTATCCATATCCAGCTCATGAGCCAGATTATACACTCTAATTTTTGCCATACTTGCACCTCCAAAATATTCTACTGTTAGTTAATCATGTTTAATCTCCTCCGAAATTTGTTCATAAATTTCATCAGAGATTTCAATCTTTAATGCTTTTTTAAGTGAATTTTTTTCTACTGCTTGATCCAGACAGTCCAGATTAGGACAGAGATAAGCACCTCGTCCGGGAGTTCTTCCTCCTGGATCGACTAAAATATCACCTTTGTTATTTACCACTCTCAAAAGTTCAATCTTATCTCTTCTGGCACCACAACCTACACATTTACGAATAGGACTTCTGTTCTGCAATCTCAATCCTCCTTAAGATTTTTAGCTGCTGTATAATAATTAATCCAGTTTTTCAGCCTCTTCAGCTTTTTCAGCTTCTAATTCTTCTAAATCTTCTTCTAAATCTTCAACTTCATCAGACATTTCATCAATTAAATCTTCATTGGCATTTTCAGCTGTTTCTTCTTCCTCAGCCTCAAATTCATTTAAACTTTCTGCCAGTTCAGAAGCACTTTCTTTAATTTCTTCAATATTTTCAGGTTCAGCTTCAATTTCAGATTCTTTTTTAATATCAACTTTCCAGCCTGTTAATTTAGCAGCCAATCTGGCATTCTGTCCTTCTTTACCAATGGCCAGCGACAGCTGAAAGTCTGGAACTACAACCTGAGCGATTTTATCAGACTTATTGATATCTACACTGATTACCTCAGCTGGATTTAAAGCATTTGCTACAAATTCTTCTGGATTTTCATCCCATTTAACAATATCAATTTTTTCATTATTTAACTGATCAACAACTGCCTGAACCCTCATTCCTTTAGGGCCTACACAGGCTCCTACCGGATCAACCTGGCTATCAGAACTGCTTACAGCCATTTTAGAGCGCTGACCCGCTTCCCTGGCAACTGCTTTAATTTCAACAAGCCCCTGAAAAATTTCCGGAACTTCTATTTCAAAAAGTCTTTTTAAAAGACCGGGATGAGTTCTAGAAACTAAAATCCGAGGACCTTTATTAGTTGTACTAACTTCAACTACATAAAGTTTAATTCTCTCCCCAATTTCATATTTTTCTCCAGCAATCTGTTCAGAAGGTGGTAATAAGGCTTCTGTTTTTCCCATATCGATTAATATATTATCATTATGGAAGCGCTGAATTGTACCAGTTATTAACTCATCTTCTTTTTCTTTATAGCGATCAAAGATCACATCTCTTTCTGCCTCTCTGATTCTCTGCATTACAACCTGTTTTGCTGTTTGAGCTGCAATACGACCAAAATTAGCAGGTGTGACTTCAATCTCTACAATATCACCAATAGTATACTTGCTATCTATATTTTCAGCTTCAGTTAAAGTAATCTCGCTGTTTTTATTTTCTACCTCTTCTACAACTTCTTTACGAGAAAATACTTTAACTTCTCCAGCTTCTGCAGAAATTTCTATTCTAACATTATCTTTAGAACCAAAATCTTTTTTATAAGCAGAAACTAAAGCTGTTTCGATGGCCTCTAATAATACATCTTTAGATATACCTTTTTCTTTTTCTATATCATCCAGGGCCTGAATGAATTCTACATTCATATTTTTCCCCCCTCTATTTAGATTTCAAAAGTCAAATTAGCTCTCGCTACCAGACTAAAATCAATCGATATTTCTTCATTGTTTTTTAAGATTAATGTAATTTTATCTTCTTCAAAATTTTCTAAAGTTCCTACAAATTCTTTTTCGCCGTTAATTTTTTTAAATGTTTTAACAGCAATTAATTCTCCCTTAAATCGCTCAAAATCCTCTTCAGTTTTAAGTGGTCGTTCAAGACCAGGAGAAGAAACTTCCAGAATATAGCTTTTATCTATTGGATCCTCTTCATCAAGAATAATACTTAAAGATCTACTAACCTTTTCGCATTCTTCTAAAGTTAAGTCTCCATCTTTATTTTCTAAGAAAATACGTAAAACCCAGTCACTACCTTCTTTTAAAAATTGAACATCAATCAAGTTTAAATCCTCACTATGGGCAATAGGAAGTACAAAATCTGTTACTGTATCAGCAACTTTCCCCAAATAAAACACCCCTCTTTCTTAAATATTTAGTTTTATGATTTAAAAATTTTACTTAAACTATAATAAAAGAGTGGGAAGACATCCCCACTCCTAAAGTCAACATTAGTATTTATCATAACTCTTTCCTTTATAATTCTATCACAGCTTTTTTAGACTTGCAAGTTTTTTAAATTTTTGCTTGGCAGCAGGTACAAAAAGTCCTTTTTGTAACTGCTGCTGTTCGCTTATGTTAGCTTAAAATAGAGAAAGCTGATTCCGCTCTGGCATTCCATCTAAGGAGCCGTGTTCTCGCAAAATCTCAATCACTGTAGAAGTAAGTGAGGTTCGCTTTGATAATTCTTCTATAGAAGTGAAATCTGATTTCTGCCGTTCAAGCACAACACTTTCGGCAGCACTTCCTCCCAGCCCCTGCAGACTGATTAGTGGTGCCAGCAGTTTATTTTTACCTTTTTTGAGAAAGCGATCTGTTTCAGATTCATAAATATCAACAGGCAGAAACTCAATTCCTCTCATCATCGCTTCCAGTACAATTCTTAATACTGTCAGAGTTCCACTTTCTTTGGCAGTCATATCATTTCCTAAAGCTTCAAGTTCCTCAATTTTATTGACCACTGTCTCTCTTCCATTACAGGCCAGTTGGGCATCAAAATCACCAGCCTTGATGGAAAAATAAGCGGTATAAAAAGCAGCTGGATGATGAACTTTAAAGTAAGCAATTCTGTAAGCCATTGTAACATAAGCTGCAGCGTGAGCTTTGGGAAACATATATTTAATCTTTTTACAGGAATCAATATACCAGTCCGGAACCTTATTTTCCCGCATTGCCTCTTCTTCTTCCTCAGTCAGCCCTTTTCCTTTACGAACATGCTCCATAATCCAGAAAGCCTGAGATGGCTCGACACCTCGCTGCAGGAGATAGTTCATAATATCATCACGAACAGAAATAACCTCTGCCAGTTCTGCTTTACCATCTCTGATTAAATTTTGTGCATTGTTCAGCCAGACATCTGTTCCATGAGAAAGACCACTGATCCGAACCAGTTCAGCAAAGGTAGTTGGTCTGGTATCTCTAAGCATCTGCTGCACAAAAGAAGTTCCAAACTCCGGAATACCAAGAGTTCCAATATCAGTCCCCAGCAGTTCTGGATCAACTCCCAGAATTTCAGTATCAGAAAAGATACTCATCGTCTCCGGATCATCTAAAGGGATATCCTTTGGTTCAATTCCCGTTAAATCCTGCATCAATCTGAGTGAAGTTGGATCATCATGCCCGAGTAAATCAAGTTTTAAAATTCGACCACTGATTGAGTGATAATCAAAGTGGGTTGTTCTAATATCTGTTTCCTGATCATTTGCTGGGTGCTGAATTGGACTGAAATCAAAAATACTATTTGCCTTGGGTACAATCATTAAACCACCTGGATGCTGACCGGTTGTTTTGCGGACTCCAGTACAGCCAGCTACCAGCCTGTCGATTTCTGCTCTTTTAACATCCATTCCCTTATCATCAAGATAATTTTTGACAAAACCAAAGGCAGTTCGATCAGCAATTGTAGAAATGGTACCTGCCTTATAGACATAATCTCTACCAAAATATTCTTCTGTATATTTATGAATCTTACCCTGATATTCACCGGAAAAGTTTAGATCAATATCAGGCACCTTATCTCCTTTAAAACCCATAAAAACTTCAAATGGTATATCAAAACCGTCTTTGATATATTCTGTACCACAATCAGGACAAACTTTATCCGGTAAATCCACCCCGGTCCCAATTGAACCATCAGTAATAAACTCATATTGAGAACAATGGGGACAACGGTAATGAGGTGGCAGAGGATTGACCTCTGTGATTTCGGTCATTGTTGCGACAAAGGAAGATCCTACAGAACCTCTGGAACCAACCAGATAACCATCCTCAAGCGATTTTTTAACAAGTTTTTGTGCAATTAAATAAATAACTGCAAAACCATTTTCAATGATTGAAGAAAGCTCTTTTTCCAACCGGTCTATTACCAGCTGTGGCAGCTGATCTCCATAAAATTCGTGAGCCCTATTATAGGCCATTTCTCGAATTTCTGCTTCTGAGCCTTCTATCTCCGGTGTATAGAGTCCATCCGGCATCGGCTTCATTTTATCGATCTGTTCTACAATCTGATTTGGATTATCGACTACAATTTCTTTAGCAGTTTTTTCTCCAAAATAAGCAAATTCATCCAGCATTTCCTTCGTGGTTCTGTAATAGATAGGGGGCTGCTGATCGGCATCATTAAAACCCTGTCCAGTCTGTAAAATTTCTCTAAAAATACTATCCTTTGGATCTAAAAAATGCGCATCTGTGGTGGCAACAACCGGTTTATCCAGCTCCTGACCCAGCTGATAGATCTTTTTATTTATTTCTTTTAAATCTTCTTTAGAATTAACCTTATCCGGGATTAAAAATTGATTATTACCCAGTGGCTGCAGTTCCAGATAATCATAGAGCTTTGCTATTTTTTTAATTTCATTTCTGGGCCTATTATTAACAAAGGCCTTATATATCTGACCTGCCTCACAGGCTGAACCAATAATCAGTCCCTCCCGGTGCTGTAAGAGTACACTTTTTAAAATTCTTGGCTTTTTATAAAAATTATTTAAATGTGAAATAGAAATTAACTTATAAAGATTTCTTAAGCCCTTCTTGTTTTTGGCCAGAATTACTGCGTGAAAGGGTCTTAAGTCTTTCCAGTCGATTTTAGAAGTATAACTATTTATTTGATTTAAATTCTGGCAGCCGTCAGTTTTAATAATCTCAAGTAGATTAGCAAGAACATCAGCTGTAGCAGAGGCATCATCCAGGGCTCGATGATGATTTTCTAAGTCGACTCCAAAATATTTGGCCAGAGTATTCAGCTTATGATTTTTACTGTCCTTAACTACTGCCCGAGCCAATCCTAAAGTATCAAGCACAGTGTAATCATCTTTTTCTATTTCTAAATTTTCAAGTGCTGTTCTGATAAAACCATAATCAAAATCAGCATTATGAGCAACTAAAACACCAGCACCGGCAAAATCAAGAAAATCATTGATTACTGATTCCAGACCGGGAGCATCTTTAACCATCCGATCATTGATACCTGTAATCTCAGTTATTTTAGCAGGGATTTTGACCCCGGGATTGATAAATGATTTAAATTCATCAATTTTTTTTCCACCTTTGAATTTAACAGCACCAATTTCAATTATTTCATGCTGAGATGGATTTAAACCGGTAGTCTCCAGATCAAAAACAATAAATTCGGTCTCCTCCAAATTCTGCGAATAAGGATTATGAATAATCGGTTCACCATCATCAACCAAATAGGCTTCAACACCATAGATAATCTTTACTCCATGTTTTTCCCCGGCAGCATAGGCATCAGGAAAAGCCTGGACTACACCATGATCAGTAATTGCAATTGCCTGATGGTCCCAGTCACCTGCTCGTTTGACTACATCTTTAACATTGATCACTGAATCCATAGCGCTCATTTGGGTGTGCAGGTGCAGCTCTACTCTTTTTGCTGCCGCCTGATCCTGCCTTTTTTCTTTTTCCAGTGGGTTTAAATCGTTAAAAATTATCCCCCATTCCTTGCTGTAGGGATCAAAGGCTACTTTACCTCTAATCTTTAAATGCTGTCCCTTAGTCAGACTATCTAAAAAATTATCCTTTTCATCAGAAAAACATTTAGCTGAAATTGAGCTGTCATAATCAGTAATCTTTAAAATATATAGATAACTCCCATTCCGGGTTTGGCGGACATCTATATCAAATAAGTCAGCTTCTATAATAACAGATGGAATTTCAGTATCCAGCTCTACAATAGCATGAGTTTTCTGACCTCTAATCACCCGGCCATAACGATCTTTACTCTTTTTTCTCTTTCTTTTAGAAGAGCGGTCACCCCCATTGGAATAATTTTGAGAGGGAGGTGCCTTTCTTTCTGAGCGCTGTTTAAATTTACTTGGATCAGCTTTATCCTCGATTTCAGGCAGAAAATCACCATTGTGAACACTGATTTTTTTTATCTGCTTTAAATATTTTCCAATATTATTTTCTAAAAAGTTGATTACCTTTGGCTGAGCCAGCTTTTTCTGAGCCATTTTTGTTTCTACTTTAATTTTTAGCTCCTTAGTTTCTAAAAAGAGCTGAGCCCTTTTTAACCAGTTATTACTAAAAGAAAAATAGACTTCAAAATCTTTAATTATCTGAGGCCAGATTAAAAACAACTCTTCTTTCAGGCTTAGATCAGAAATTATTTTCAGCTTAAAAGAATTTCTATCAAAAGGAATTTTATTTTCCAGTTCAGCTCTAATGGCCGCCGAATCTGAATTATCAGTGATACAGTAGATGATTTTTGCTTCCTGATCAAAAATTAAATATTTATATAGATCTGTATTTTCTCTTAAGATTACTGCTTTTGTCATTTAATACTCCTTCCAGGTGAAAAATCTAAACTTAAGAGATTTCTGCAAATAACTCTTTTACTCTGTTATTTAAATTATCCAATTCTATTTCCAGTTTTTTATTATCTTCTCTAATCATTGTTTCTACAACTCCATTTTCTAAAGAGCGAGAACCAATAGTTAAGCGAAGGGGAATTCCAATTAATTCAGAGTCATTAAACTTAACTCCTGCTCTTTCTTTCCGGTCATCAATTAATACTTCCCAGCCTTCAGCTTTTAAATTTTGATAAATCTCTTCTGCTTTTTCCTGAACATCTTCATCATTACCTAAAGGAAGGATAATAATCTGATAGGGAGCAATTGACTTGGGCCACTTAATTCCATACTGATCATTATTCTGCTCAATTGCTGCAGCAACCAGACGGGTAATTCCAATTCCATAACTTCCCATTACAATTGGCTGAGCTTTTCCATTTTCGTCAAGATAATTGGCTCCCATATTTTCGCTGTATTTAGTTCCTAATTTGAAAATATGACCAACCTCAATTCCATCCTTGATATCCAATTTACCCTGATCACATTTAGGGCATCTTTCTCCACCTCTAACTGAGCGGAGATCAGTAAATGCTTCTACTTCAAAATCTCTATCAGTTTTAACATTTTTAAGGTGATAATCCTTTTCATTAGCACCAACAATAGCACCCGACATCTTTTTCAGTCGCTGATCAGCAACTATTCTAACTTCATCTAAGGCCACTGGACCAATAAAACCAGGAACACTCTTAAATAACTCTGCAAATTCTTCCTCTTCTGCTGCCCGCAGTTCATTAGCCTGCAGATAATTTGTCAATTTAATTTCATTTAATTCATCTTCACCAGAAACTAATGCTAAAACAGGCTCTCCATCAGCAACCATAGCCACAGCTTTGATCATTTTAGCAGCTGGAACTTCCAGATATGCTTCTAATTCATTGATAGTCTTGATATCCGGTGTATGTATTTTTTTAGCTGCTGCCTCAACTTCAAAATCAATTTCTGTCTTTTTAGAAGTAGCTCTTTCAACATTAGCAGCATAATCACAGTGACTGCAGAAAGCAACCTCATCTTCGCCTGAATCAGCAAGCACCATAAATTCGTGTGAATCTTTTCCACCCATGGCCCCTGTATCTGCATCAACAGCTACAGCTTCTAAACCACATTCAGCAAAGATTCTTTCATAAGCAGCATACATTGCCTGATAGCTTTTATCCAGCCCCTCATAATCGACATCCAGGCTGTAGGCATCTTTCATAATAAATTCACGACCGCGCATTACTCCAAAACGAGGCCTAATCTCATCTCTAACCTTAGTCTGAATCTGATACAAATTTAAGGGTAAATCTTTATAAGAACGGACCTCATCTCTAACCAGATCAGTTACAACTTCCTCATGAGTTGGGCCTAGACAGTATTCACGTGACTTACGGTCATTAAATTTAATCATTAAAGGTCCAAATTTATCCCAGCGCTTAGAATTCTTCCAGATTTCAGAAGTCTGCATTATTGGCAGCAGAACTTCCTGAGCCTCACTATTATCCATATGTTTTCTAGTTATTTTTTCAATTTTTTTAATGACTCTATAACCTAATGGAAGATAAGAATAAATTCCTGAAGAATGTTTTCTCATCATTCCTGCTCTTAACATTAATTTGTGACTGGTTACCTCAGCCTCAGCTGGATCTTCTTTTAAAGTTGGTAAATATAATTTTGACATGCGCATCCTAAACCACTCCTATTTCTAATCAATAAATATTATTTTTTAAAAATTTAAATTTAATAAGTCTTTTTTTAATTGTGCCTGTTTAATTTTCTTTATAATTTTTTAATTTCTTTCATCAGTTCTTCTAAAAGCTGATCCTCTTTTACTTTTTTTATAATTTCTCCAGCTTTAAAGATTAATCCCTCTTCTATTCCGCCAGCAACACCGATATCAGCTTCTTTAGCTTCACCTGGACCATTAACAGCACAGCCCATAACCGCCACTGTAATATCCTTATCAATTTTCATTAATTCTTTTTCTACTTTTTCTGCCAGGGCAATTAAATCAATATTGGTCCGGCCACAGGTAGGACAGGAAATAATCTCTACTCCCTTCTGCCTGAGTTCTAAAGACTTTAAAATCTGCCAGCCAACTCTAACTTCTTCGACTGGATCACCAGTTAAGGAAACTCTTAAAGTATCACCCAGTCCCTGAGTTAAAAGGGCAGCGATTCCAGCAGCTGATTTAATTGTACCCCGCCAGGGAGTTCCTGATTCCGTAATTCCTATATGGAAGGGATAGTCAACTTTTTCCGCCATCAATTTATAAGCTTCAATTGTTGTTGGAATATGACTTGATTTAAGAGAAATTACAATTTCTTTAAAATTATTCTCTTCCAGGATTCTAACATTTCTGAGAGCACTCTCTACCATTGCCTCAGCTGTTGGACCACCGTATTTTTCTAAAAGTTCTTTTTCAATTGAACCCGAGTTGCTGCCAACTCGAATTGGAATTTCATTTTCTCTGCAGGCTAAAGCTACTTCTTTAACCTTTTGAGAACTACCAATATTACCGGGATTAATCCTCAGGGCATCAACACCATTATCAACTGCCATTAAAGCCAGTTGGTGATCAAAATGAATATCTGCTACCAGAGGAATATTTATTCTTTTTTTTATTTCTGAAAGAGCTCGCGCAGCTTTTTTGTCAGGTACTGCAACTCTAATAATCTCACAGCCAACCGCTTCTAGATCCTGAATCTGTTTGACTGTAGCTTCAATATTTTCAGTTTTAGTATTACACATCGACTGCACTGAAACCGGGGCCTCTCCCCCAACTGCCTGTTCAGCAAAGTTAACGATTCTAGTTTTTCTTTTATTATACATAATTCACCTCTGTAAAATATAACTATCCAAGAAATCAACTAATTTTTAATATTTAAGCTCTTTAATAATTATTTAATAACTAAAAGAAGGTCCGCACCAGATCATTATAAATAATAAAAAGCATTAAAAGCATTAAAATAGCAAAACCAATCATATGCACATAACTTTCTTTACGTGGATCTACAGCCTTACCTCTAATTATTTCAATAATAATAAATAGAATTCTTCCCCCATCTAAGGCGGGAAAAGGGAGCAGATTAATAATCCCTAAATTAACACTGATAATTGCAGTCCAGTTTAAAACATTTAAAATCCCCACTCTTGCTGCCTGACCTATAATTGAGGCAATCATGATTGGACCACCAATATCTTCAGTAGAACTTTCTCTAAACATCTGCACAAAACCCATAATTGTCATCTTAAAAACCTGATAAGTCTGGCTGAGCCCCAGAGAAATTGATTTACCTATCGAAACACTTTCTCTTACTAATTGTGGATAAATACCAATTACTCCCCGCTCACCGTCTTCACTTAAGACCGGGGTTATATTTATCGTATTTGTTTCTCCATCCCGCTGATAGCGGATTGTAATCTGCTGGTCAGTATTATTTCTGATTAATTGAGACATTTCTTCCCAGCTTTCAATTTCCTGACCATTTATTTCAAGTATTTGATCATTGGCTCTCAAACCAGCCTCAGCAGCCGGCTGCTGAGGTATAACTTCACCTAAAACAGCTTCTTCGGTGGTTGAAGTTGGTACACCAAAAATAGCAAAAGCAAAAATAAAGATAAAAGCAGCAAGTAAAAAGTTCATAATTGGTCCCATTAAAATTACTGCCAGGCGCTTAAAAGCTGATTTCTGGGTAAAAAGACGTCCATTATCCTTTGCCTGATCATAAACTTCCTTTTCTTTTTCTGGCATTGAATCATCAGCCGGAAATTCTCCCACCATATTGCAGAAGCCTCCCAGCGGAATTGACCTGATGGAATATACTGTTTCTCCAACTTTTTTAGAAATTAATTTAGGTCCAAAGCCAAGAGCAAATTCGGAGACCATTATATCAGATTTTTTGGCTGTAATATAATGACCAAACTCATGAATAAAAACTAAAACTCCTAAAACAATAATAAATGAAACAATAGTTAAAACCATTTATTAATAACCTCCGTAGCTAAGCGGCGTGCTTCCTGATCTGAATTTAAGATAGCCTCTAAATCTGGCTTAGTAATATTTTGATGCTGATCTAAAACTGAAGCAACAACCCGACTCATAGCTAAAAATGGTATTTCTCCTTTTAAAAAACTGTAAACTGCTATTTCATTCGCAGCATTTAAAACTGCAGGAAAAGTTCCGCCAGCTTTACCAGCAGTATAGGCATATTTCAAATTAGGAAATTTCTCAGTATCCGCCTGAAAAAATTCTAAAGCGGCAATTTGATCTAATTTTAAATTATCACCTGCTGTTTTTATTCGCTCCGGATAAGTCAGACAGTATTGAATTGGTATTTTCATATCTGCAGGTCCCATTTCAGCCAGTACAGTTCCATCAACCAATCTAATCATCGAATGCACAATACTCTGAGGATGAACCAGAACCTTTATCTCATCATAAGCAGTATCAAAAAGCCAGTGAGCTTCTATAACTTCCAGACCTTTATTCATCAAAGAAGCAGAATCAATAGTTATTTTACTGCCCATCTCCCAGTTTGGATGATTAAGAGCATCTTCGACTGATACCTGGCTTAATTCTTCGCCGGAATAGGAAAAAAATGGACCACCAGAAGCAGTTAAAATTATTTCATCCAGTTCTTTTTGATGACCCTTTAAAAGCTGAAAGATTGCATTATGCTCACTATCTACAGGCAGCAGTTTTATATTATTATCTTTTACTAACTGTGTTAAAACAGGACCCCCGCTAACTAAACTTTCCTTATTTGCCAGGGCAATGTCATTCTCGGCTTCAGCCGCAGCCACAGAAGGTTCCAGTCCTGCAAAACCAACTATTGCATTTAAGACAAGATCAACATTTTCTGCTGCAGCAGTTTTTAGATTTTCTTTACCTGCTAATACTTCTGTTTTACTATTTTTTAGTCTGTTTTTTAATTTAGCCGCCGACTTTTGATCTACAACCACTACAAATTCAGGTTGATATTTTTTTACCTGTTCAAAAAGTAAGTCAATATTTTGATAGGCAGTTAAAGCCTTAAGCTGCCAATTTTTTAAGTTATCTATTACTTCTAAAGTCTGGGTTCCGATTGAGCCTGTAGAACCTAGAATTGTAATTTTTTTCATCTTTTCACCTCTATAATTTGCCAGTTAAAATAAAATTATCTTTTTATATCGACTAAATCCGAATCAACAATTGCCTTAATTATAACTAAAAATGTTGGTCCAACCACAAAACCAATTGCTCCTAATATCCGATAACCCGAAAAAAGAGCTATCATTGTTGCCAGTGGATGCAGACCTAAACTTTTACCCATAATTTTACCTTCAGAAGCTGAACGAATTCCTGCTAAAAATAAATGCAGCAGAAAAAGAGCAAAGGCCTGCGAAAAATTACCAAAGATTATGGACATTATTATCCAGGGATAGAATAATAAAGCCGGCCCAATGATCGGGATTAAATCAAGAATCGCTGCAGTTATACCAACAATTAAAGCATATTGATTCCCCATCAATTTAACCCCTATACCAGCAACTATACCACTAATAGATATTAAAATCAGCATAGCTCTGATATAGCCGACAGCAGATCGATTTAGCTGAGTAAATACATTGGCTATTTTAGGCTGTACCTCTTCCGGAAAAACATTGACCAGAAAATCTTTGATATTATCACGGTCTCGACTAATAAAAAATGTAGCAATAAAAGCTATAAAAAGAATTATAAATAAATTTGGTAACTTAGTTAAAAATTCCAGGGCAGTATTAATAACAGAAATCAGAGCATCTCGAATCCCATTATATAAAAGCTGCAGATTACTGTTAACTGCATCTTTGACAGCATCTGAAATTTCCCAGTTTTCCATAAAAGTTTCAAGCTGCTGATTCTGCTCAGAAAACCATTTGATTTGAGAATCAATTGAGCGGTAATCAGGTAAATTTCGCAGCAGTCTATTCAGCTCTAAATATCCCTGAGCACCACCAATAATAATCATTGTGACCAGAATTACAATTACCAGGATGAGTACAATAATAACACTAAAGCCCCGATGGACTGGAATTTTTTGATCCAGATAATCAACAATTGGATTAATTAAACTTGCAATCACAGCTGCAATAATAAATGGGGTGAAATATATAAAAACATGTTCTAAAATAACTAAACTAAATAATAAAGCTAAGAACATTAAAAAGTATTTAATATACCACTTGTTGGTTGTCATTTAATTCACCCCAGTAATAAAATTATAAAATAATATGTAAAAGGTGCTGTAAAGATGAAGCTGTCAAAACGATCAAGTATTCCACCATGTCCTGGGATTATCGTACCGGTATCTTTAACACCAAAATCTCTTTTAATACAGGATTCAAATAAGTCACCCATAATTGCAACAGCAGGAAACAAAAAAGCAAAAATTAAATAATAAATATTAAAAACTTCCAAAAAGACTGCAGAAAGTATAATAAAAGCAGCTGTTGTTAATATTCCACCTACTGCTCCGGCAATTGTTTTATTTGGACTAATAACTGGAGCCATTGCTTTTTTCCCGAATTTTTTACCGACAAAATACGCCCCCGAATCAGTCAGCCAGGTGGCAATTAAAACCAGCCATAAAGCAGTTGTATTAACAAAAGGCCCCTGATTAATGTCTCTTAAAAAAACTGCATATGAGAGTCCACCGCCAATATAGATAACTGAAAATAATTGATGGCTGATATTTTTAATAAATTCTTTCTCCTGATAGTTTTGTAAATTATAAAGATAAAGAGCAAAAATAATTATGAAAAATATAATTCCAGGTGGTAAATAATTAAAACTGTTGGAAGTAAGATAAACATTGAAAACAATCAGGACAGCAGATACAGAGAGTATAGTTTTTAGTAACTTAGATTGTATTTTAAGGATCCGACTGTATTCCCGAAGAGCGAGAACAGTAATAATACTGACAGTTAAAAAAAATGGTAAAGAGCCTGCAAAAATCAAAAATATTAATAATAAAATACCGATAATTGCACTGATTATTCTCTTTTTAAGCATTATAATCACCGTCTTTTAGACCGCCAAATCTTCTATCGCGATTTTTGAAGTCCTCTATTGCCAGTTTTAAGTCTTCAGCCGAAAAATCAGGCCAAAATTTATCTGTAAAATATAATTCAGCATAAGCAGACTGCCAGAGTAAAAAGTTGCTCAAACGCTGATCCCCACCGGTTCTAATTAATAATTCGACATTTTCCAATTTTTCATCATACAAATAATCGGAAAAATCATTTTCATCAAATTTACTTAAATCTAAATCCTCATTTTTGTAAGCTGCAGCCATTTTTTTAGCAGCATCAGTTATCTCGGCTCTGCCTCCGTAATTGAAGGCAATATTTAAGAGTAGATTAGTATTAGCTTCAGATTTTTCTTCAATATATTCAAATTCCTTGACCAGGCTGCCTGGGAGTGCATCTTTTCGCCCAATAAAATTAATTCTAACTCCATTTTCCAATAGTTCATCTATCTCATTACGGATAGTTCTTTTCATTAGAGTTAAAAGAAAATTAACTTCCGCCTTTGGCCTTTTCCAGTTTTCTGTAGAAAAAGCATAGACAGTCAATGATTCTATTTGTAAATTGGCTGCTGCTTTTACTATTTCTTTTAGAGTTTTTACACCCTCTTTATGGCCTGAACTTCGGCTTTTATTTCTTTTTTTTGCCCAGCGACCATTTCCATCCATAATTATCGCAATGTTTTTGGGAGTATTCATTAAATCATCCCTTCCAATTAATTAATTACCCCCTATAAAGGGGGTATAAATTAGCTGTTATATTGAAAAGACCAGATTATTAAATAAAAACTGTTTTCTTTTTCGATTTTAAGGACCCGTTTTAGTCCTTTATTTTTAAGATTAGCTTCATTTTGAAATGGAGGTTTAATTTCTTTTAATCTATAATCCAGCTGCTCTTCTTTCATAAAATCAATAGCTTTATTCAGTGGAGAAGCAAGAATTTTTGACAATTCCATACTTAAACTTCCATAATCTCTTCTTCTTTTTTCTTAACTATATCATCAAGTTTACCTATATATTCATCGGTTAATTCCTGAACATTGTCCAGACCTCGATGCATATTATCTTCAGAAATTTCTCCTTCATCTTCTAAGATTTCAAGTTCTTCATTAGCTTCTCTTCTAATTGCCCGCAGAGCAATTCTACCTTTTTCTGCTTTTTCATGTAGAATTTTAACCAGTTCTTTTCTTCTTTCTTCTGTTAATTGTGGAATATTAATTCTTATCACAGTACCATCATTACTGGGATTTAAGCCCAGATTTTCCTGCATAATCGCTTTTTCAATTGTTTCTATATTATTTTTATCCCAGGGCTCAATTACAATCTGTCTTGCCTCAGGCGCAAAAACTTTTGCCATCTGCTGAATTGGGGTAGCAACACCGTAATTATTTGCCGTAATATTTTCTACAAGTGAAGGTCTGGCCCTTCCAGTTCTGATCGTGTTTAAATCTTCTTTTGTTTTATCAAGTGTTTTTTCCATCTTTTTTTCTGTTTCTTTCATCACTTCTCTAAACATAAATTAGTCCTCCTCAGATCTTATTATTAACTAACAGAAGTTCCAATATTTTCTCCACATAAAACCCGCTTAATATTGCCTTCTTTTTTAACTGCAAATACTTTTAAAGGGATTTTATTGTCCATACAGAGAGAAACAGCTGTAAAGTCCATAACTCTTAATGAATTGTTTAATAAATCAATATAAGATAAAGTCTCATGTTTTTGTGCATCTTCATTAACAGCTGGATCAGAATCATAGATTCCATCTACATTTTTAGCCATTAAGATTACATCTGCAGAAATTTCCGCAGCTCTCAGAGCAGCAGTAGTATCAGTAGAGAAAAATGGATTTCCAGTACCGGCAGCAAAGATAACAACTCTTCCTTTTTCTAAGTGTCTAATTGCACGACGCCTGATATAAGGTTCTGCTATCTGACGCATTTCAATTGCTGACTGGACTCTAGTTTCGATATCAAATTTCTCAATCGCATCCTGTAAAGCAAGGGCATTAATTACAGTTGCCAGCATCCCCATATAGTCAGCTGTACCGCGGTCCATACCCTTAGCACTGCCAGCAATACCTCTAAAGATATTACCTCCACCAACTACAACTGCCAGCTCAACATCTGTAGTTTTAGCAACATCACTAATTTCTGCTGCAATATTCTTAATCATTTCTGGATCAATACCATAACCGTTATTACCAGCAAGTGCCTCCCCACTAATCTTAAGCAGTATTCTCGAATAAACTGGTTTTTCTGTCATTATATAATTAACCTCCATTAAATATTATTCTTCAATTTTAAGCTAATTCCTTTTTTATTAGCAAATTTACTTAAAAAAAGAGAACACTTTCTCTAAGTGCTCTCCTTTTTTAATTATTATTGATTTTTTGTCATTGCAGCAACTTCTGCAGCGAAGTCTTCTTCTTTCTTTTCAATACCTTCGCCAATTTCAAAACGTGTAAACTGTTTAACTTCCATCTCGTTTTCTGCTAATACTTCAGCAACAGTTTGATCATCGTCTCTAACAAATGGCTGTTCTAAAAGACAAACCTGGGTATAATACTTATTGATTTTGCCCTCTACAATTTGATCAATAATGTGTTCAGGTTTTCCTTCATTTAACATCTGCTCTTTATAAATCTTCTTTTCTTTTGCTATAGATTCTGAATCTACAGAATCACGATCTAAAAATTCTGGATTAATAGCTGCAATGTGCATTGCAATATCTTTAGCAGTTTGAGCTTTTGCCTCATCAAAGTCATTTGCAAATTCTACTAAAACACCAATTTTTCCACCCAAATGAATATATCCGAATAGATAACCATCAGTTTCAACTTTCTTAAATC
>JBHEOV010000050.1:0-14516 GCA_046260625.1 Halanaerobium sp.
GTTATGATGTCACAGCAGCTGATTAGGCAGGGCTTAGCTGAACATCGTTCAGTAGATTTACTTGCTCGAAGTATTAGAGATAGTCAGCGTCAGGAAATATTTATGATGCGAGATTGGCTTGATGATTGGAATTTTTAAATAAAAAATTTCAAATAGAAGAGTTAATTTAAATTAATATAATTTCTCAAACCAACCTGTCTAACTGTAGAATATAATTTATCTGCAGTTGAACAGGTTTCCTATTATAATAGGGTTAAGTTCTATTATAGAGCTAGATGGTTTCGAGCTTCTTTAAAAGTTTAATTTGTAGAAATAAAAAAAGCCTTTATTCAAATCACTTGTTTTATTACAGCTGAAATGTTAAAATTTTATAGATGAGAGCAAATAAATAATCAAACTTTTAGATACAGGAAGGTGCAGAAATGAAAGATAAGTT
The DNA here is from genome assembly GCA_046260625.1 of Halanaerobium sp. Lineage (GTDB taxonomy): Bacteria > Bacillota > Halanaerobiia > Halanaerobiales > Halanaerobiaceae > Halanaerobium. The sequence continues at coordinate 437 of JBHEOV010000050.1, forward strand.
TATTAGCGATTTAAAAAAGACAGGCAAAGCAGGAATTGAAGAATTACTAACTTATTTAGAGGAAATTGAATTTTATAAAAAGCCGGCCAGCATCAGACATCATTTAAATGTTACCGGTGGATTGTTAGAACACACAGAAAATGTAAAAAGAGAATATTTAAAGCTTAATCAGGAAATTGAGGCAGGCATTCCCTGGGATAATATTATTATTCAGGCTTCACTTCACGATCTGGAAAAATGTTTTGCTTATACCTCAGAGATGCAGCATACTATAACACCCGGTCAGAATAACTTTTTACGCAGTTTGGCAAGGGATAATATGGAGATGTATAATAATTATGGACTGGATAAGTATGTAGAAGATAAAGAATTTATCATTTCTAAAGAATATGCCAGTGACTTAATTAAATGGTTTAAGGATGGACGAAATATAGCTCCCCCCGATGTTAGAAGTGACTGGAACTACAATGAAGATAATTTACCATTAAATCATTCAATGCGTTCAATTCTGGAAGCTGCAAAGTTTATTGAACTTGAAGAAAGAGATGTACTGGCAATAACTTATCATATGGGACCCTATGGCCCTTTTGATGAACGCAAAAGATCAAAAGCAGAAGAGCTTTATCCTGATGTAAGACTTTTACATTTAGCTGATTCTATAGCCACAAAGAAAGAAGATATAGAAGAAGATTTAAAAAATTAGTTTAAGAATATTCTTTTTTTAAAAATTAAACAGATTAAACGGGGAGGTAATTATAATGTCTGAATTAATGAAAGGGAAAAAAGGAATAATCATGGGAGTTGCAAATAAAAAATCCATAGCCTGGAAAATTGCAGAAAGACTAAAAGCGGAAGGGGCAGATCTGGCCTTTACCTATCAGAATGAAAAAATAGGAGAAAAGGTAATTCCTATATTTGAGGAAATTAAAGCTGCAGGTTATCATAAACTGGATATTACAGATGATCAGGAATTTGAAGCAGTTTTTTCAAAAATAGGGGAGGAATTTGACGGCCAGTTTGATTTTATTGTCCATGCAATTGCCGGTGGCCCGAGTAAAGAAGATTTAAAAGGTAAATATATGGATACAGGACGCAGCAGTTTTCTCCGCAGTATGGAAATAAGTGTTTATTCTTATGTTAAAGCTCTCCAGCTGGCCTATCCTTTTATGAAAGAAAAGGGTGGAGCAGCAGTTACCCTTACCTATTACGGAGGAGAAAAGGTGATTCCTAATTACAATGTAATGGGAGTTGCTAAAGCTGCCCTGGAGTCTTCAGTTAAATATCTGGCTGCTGATCTGGGTCAGGATGAAATTAGAGTAAATGCACTTTCACCGGGGCCAATTTTAACTAGAGCTGCCAGTGGTATTTCTGATTTCAGGGGTTTAATGAAAAATTTTAAGGAAAAATCACCACTGGGAAGACTGGTTGAACAGGAGGAAGTTGCTGCCAGTGCCCTATATTTGCTCAGTGATCTCTCGAGTATGGTAACTGGAGAAGTTGTTCATGTTGATGGTGGATTTAATGTTCAGGGATAGAATAATTAACTGAAGTTGGCTTGAAACAATAACATATATTTTTTAATAAATAAATTATGAGGTGATATTAATGGATAAATTTGCTTTTTTTGCATTCAATGGTGATCTGATGTGTTTTCAGCATGTACTGCTCAATGCGCTGGATTTAGATGAGAAAGGACATCAGGCAAAGATAATTTTTGAAGGTGAGGCTGTAAAATTAGTTCAAAAACTGGAAGAATCTAATAATAAGCACTATTTTGAGGCTAAGGAAAAAGGACTAATTGACTGTATCTGTAAGGCCTGTTCTGCTAAGCTGGGAGTGCTCGAATATAATGAGCAGGTAGATATTCCTCTTAAGGGAGATATGAGTGGTCATCCTTCAATGGAATCTTACATCAAAGAAGGTTTTGAGATAATTACTCTTTAGATTCTCTAAGCAGTATTTTAATCAAAACAATATTCAAAAAAATTTTTATATATGCCAGATCTGGAAGCAGCCGAGAAAGCAAAACTTTTTTTAACTAAGTTGATGGAAGAAGATAATTCATCCGGGTACAATTAATTGTATTTTTAAAAAATATCATAAGTAATTCAGGCAGAATCAATCCGAAAAAATGTTGCTATCTGAAAGTGTTTCACAGCTTAAAGAACTATTTTTATATTTTTCCAGCCTTTTTAAATCTGCCTGGGCATTAGCAAAATCATCAAGTTCATCTGCAAGTAGAAGCTTGATAAATTGATGCTCCGTCAGTAAATCTTGATTTAAACTATAATAAATCCACTGGGCTTTTTTTCTGCCCTTAATTAAGTTGGCATGTTTTAATTTTGATAGGTGTCTGGATGCATTGGATTGATTTATTTGCAAAATATTTTCTAATTCACAGACACAGAGTTCATTTTCTGCTAAAATATTTAGAATTCTGATTCTGTTTTCATGAGCCAGTGCTTTTAAGACTTCAACAATATCCATTTTTAAACCTCCAATCCTTTAATATTCGAATTTAATCATGTTTATATTATAATTTTATTTTTAGTAAAAGTCAAAAATACATCACTGGATTATTTAACGGTAGCTGAAGCTGACTGCGGTGAAATCACGGTGGAAAATCGAATATAATTAGCATCTCAATTGGAGATGATTTACCCTCAGCTAAACTTCATTTTGTTCAGTAAATGATGGAGTTTCCTGAGGTTTTTAAATTAAGAGGAAATTATTTCAACCACATATTTGACAAAATAATTATAATGTGTTTTAATATAGAAAAGAAAATATTTCTGTTGTCTAATCTCATCTGAGAGCGGGGGACCCATTTTTCTGGGGCGAATCTATTTTAGAAGAAGACCTTTACTTCTAGCCCGACAGCTAACTCCGTAGACTTTAAATAAGGGACAGACTTGATGCCACCATTATGCTATATTATGGTGAAATTTATCTATGGCACTACAGTCTATCTGTAGTGTTTTTTTGATTTTATAGAGCTTTTTATAAACATATAATTACTTATTATTTTCTGGAAAGGAGAAGAGAGAATGAAGATCAGTAAGAAAAATTTAACCCCGGCTCAGTATTTAGTTTTTGGCTATTTTATTATTATCATGTTGGGATCACTTCTTTTAATGCTTCCGATTGCAACAACTGATGGCCAGGGTTTAAGGGCAGTAGATGCAGTGTTTACAGCAACCTCAGCAACCTGCGTCACAGGTTTGATTGTTGTTAATACTAAAGAAGCCTTTACTCATTTTGGATCGACTGTAATTATGCTTTTAATACAGATTGGTGGGCTGGGTATCATGTCGATGTCTACTTTATTTGCTTTTATAATTGGTAAGAAAATCAGTTTAAAAGAAAGATTAATAATTCAGGAAGATTTAAACCAGTATCAGATATCAGGTATGGTAAGGCTGGTGCAGTATCTGCTCGGCTTTACTTTTGCCATTGAAGGAACTGCAGCAGTTATCTTATTTGCTCGTCTGGTACAGGACTATCCTCCAGGAAGAGCAATTTATCTGGCGATCTTTCATGCGGTATCAGCTTTTAACAATGCTGGTTTTGATCTTTTTGGAAACAGTCTTGAGAATTTCACTGGAGATATAACAATTAATTTTATCATTATGGCTTTAATTATCCTGGGTGGTATAGGTTTTGGAGTCCTGGTAGAAGCCTATAATCGGGTTAAATTTAAAGAAACAACTCTACAAACAAAAATTGTAATTATAATGACTTTAGTTCTGCTTGTATTTGGATTTATAATCTTTTTTGTTTTAGAATATGATAATACTCTGGCCGGTCTGCCGCTGCTTGATAAAACTTTAGGAGCAATGTTTTTATCAGTAACTCCCAGAACTGCAGGATTTAATACTGTTGCCACAGGTGCCTTAAAACAGTCTTCACTGTTTATAATAATAATCCTGATGTTTATTGGTGCTTCTCCCGGTTCAACCGGTGGTGGGATTAAGACAACCACTTTTGGAGTAATGCTTGTTACTTTAAAAAATATGATCATCGGTAAAGAAGATATGGAAATATATAACCGCCGTTTTGAAAAAAAGATAGTCTATGAAGCTTTTACAATAACTATGCTGGCTGCCGGGCTGGTTGTATTAGTGACCACATTATTATTAGTAATTGAGGATTTTCAATTTATAGATGTTTTGTTTGAAACAGTATCCGCCTTTGGTACAGTTGGACTTTCAACAGGAATTACCGGTCGGCTATCTGATATTAGTCGAGTTTTAATTACAATCACTATGTTTGCCGGTAGAGTTGGTCCACTAACACTTGCACTTGCTTTTGGCGAAAGAATAAGAAAAGGAAAATATCATTATCCAACAGAAAAAGTAATGGTCGGTTAATTTTGATAGGAGGACAGACAAATGAAACAATTTGTAGTAGTAGGTTTAGGTAGATTTGGAGCCAGTGTTGCAACAACTCTGGCTGAAAATGGTCATGATGTTTTAGCAATTGACCGTGATCCAGAAAAGGTAGAGGCAATCAGTGTTGATGTAACTCATGCTGTAGAAGCTGATGCCACAGATGAGGATGCATTAAAGACTTTGGGAGTTAGAAATTTTGATGTGGCAGTTGTTAGTATCGGTGATAATGTTTCAGCAAATATATTGTGCACTTTAATCTTAAAAGAGCTAAACTTACCTTATGTAATAGTTAAAGCGCCTGACAGGTTACATGGAAAAGTTTTAACAAAAGTTGGAGCGGATAGAATTGTCTATCCAGAAAGAGATATGGGAGCGCGAATTGCTCAAAATCTCATTTCTTCCAATGTTTTAGATTATATAGAATTTGCTCCAGAATATGGAGTGATAGAGCTGCTTGCAGGTGATAAAATGACAGGAAAATCTCTTAAAGAGCTTGAATTAAGGGCCAGTTTTGATGTTAATGTAATGGCAATCAAGCGAAGAGAAGATATACATATTTCTCCTGGTGCTGATGATAAAATCGAAGCTGGAGATAAACTGGTTTTAATGGGGAAAAACGAGAATCTCGATAAAATGCGTGACTTTGGTAATTAATTTTTTGTTAGGGAGTGTTAAATATGAAGATGAATATTAAAACATTAAAAGGCAAAATGCTGCTCGGTTTTGCAGTAATGATCTTAATTTTAGCTGGAGTTGTTGGCTGGAGTATTTATAACTTCGAAACACTGTCCAGTGCTATCAATGATATCATGGTGGAAAACTATAGAAGTATTACAGCCAGTGATGCTATGGTCGAGGCAATTGAGCGTCAGGATAGTGCGCTGCTGCTTTTAATTAGAGCTCCAGAAGATAGAGGACAGGAAATTTTTCGCCGTAATGAAAAAGAGTTTTACAGCTGGCTGGCCAGAGCAGAAGATAATATTACTATTGATGGAGAAGGAGAAATCTTATCCCGGATAAATGATAATTATATTGATTTTGTTTCTAGTTTTGATAATTTTTATAATGCACAGGCTGGTACTAACGAAACAGGTGAACGCTGGGAAATATATAACGAAGAACTACAGCCCAGCTTTACCGAAATTAAAAGTGATATTAGAGAATTAAGAGAAATCAACAGGCAGGAAATGGTTAATGCACAGCAGAATGCTGACAGCAGAGCCAATCAGGCAATTATCTATACAATCGGATTGGCTTTATTAGTTACTGCCTTTTCATTGATCTTTGCTTTTTATCTTACTAAGCAGATATTGCGGCCAATTAAAGAACTGGAAAAAGGTATCAAAAAAGTGGCTGCCAGAAACTTTCAGCAAAAAGTTGAAGTGGCCTCAGAAGATGAGATTGGGGTGCTGGCTGATGAATTTAATGAGATGATTTTCAAACTTAAAGAATATGAAAAATTAAATATCAAAAAGCTGCTGATAGAAAAAGAAAAGTCAGAAGCAGTGGTAAATAACCTGAGCAGCCCCTTAATAGTGACAGATAAAGATCATAAAATTGTTTTAATTAATGAAACTGCTAAGGAACTGTTTTCGCTGAAAGAGGATGTTCCTGGCACTCACTTTTTAGAAGTTATTAAGGCAGAGGAAATTTTTGAATATATTAAAAATCCTGAGGCTAAAGAGGAAAAAACCTTTCTGCTAAAAAAGAACAATAAAAAAAGACATTATAGAATTTCTACCAAACAGGTAATTGATGAAGACGAAGAATATCAATTTACGGTTACTCTTTTAGAAGATATTACTCGATTAAAAGAAATTGACAATATGAAATCAGAATTTGTTTCAACTGTATCACATGAGTTCAGGACACCGCTGACTTCAATGAATATGGGGCTCAGTATGGTAATTAATGAAGATACAGGTGAATTAAATGAAGAACAGCATGAACTTTTGGAAGCAGCTTATGAGGATGTGGAAAGATTAACTGAATTAGTAAATGATCTGCTTGATCTCTCTAAGATTGAATCAGGTAAGATTGAAATGGAGTTTGATAAGGTAGATATCAATGATATTATCGAGAAAACACTCAATCCATTCCATAAACAGGCTGAAGAAAAAGAAATTAAATTAAAGTTTAAACAGTCAGAGGATAAAGTCTTTGCCTATGCAGATCCTTCAAAAATCAGCTGGGTGATTTCTAATCTGGTTGGAAATGCACTCCGCTATGCTGATCAGGGAAAAATAGAAGTTGATGCAGAAATAAAGGGTAGAAGGGTTTTGGTCTCAGTAGCAGATAATGGTCCGGGGATTCCAAAAGAATATCAATCTAAAATATTTGAGAAATTTGTAAGAGCCGGTAATGATAAAGAGGAAAAGAGTGGAACCGGTCTCGGTCTTGCTATTGCAAAAGAAATAATTACAGCCCATAATGGTAGGATCTGGGTTGACAGTGAAGAAGGGGAAGGCTCAACCTTTTCATTTTATATCCCAAGATATGGCTATCAGGAGGAAAATAATGAGTAAAATTTTAGTAGTAGATGACGAAAAAAATATTAGATTAGTTGTTGGTAAGAGTCTGGAAAAAGCAGGTTATGATGTTGAATATGCTGTGGATGGTGTGGAGGCAGTTGATAAGGCTAATAATATAAGTCCAGATCTGATTTTACTTGATCTAAGGCTGCCCAAGATGAATGGATTTTTAGTGCTTGAAGCTTTAAAAAGTGATGCAGCAACTGAGGATATCCCAGTTATAATACTATCTGCTTTATCTGAAGAAGATGATGTTCAAAAGGCAATTTCTTCAGGTGCAGAAGATTTTTTAGTAAAGCCAATCAGTCAGAGTGATCTGTTGGCTGCTGTAGAAGAAAATATTATCGAAGAAAGTACTGGACAGGAAAAAATAGAGGAGGAAGAAAATAATGAAAAATAAAGTACTGGTCGTTGATGATGAAAAGAATATTCGTTTAACTTTAAAGAAGGCTCTTTCTAATGCAGATTATGAAGTTGAAACAGCTGTTAATGGAGAAGATGGACTTGCAAAATTAAAAGAAGAAGAAATCCCGGTTGTACTGCTTGATATGAAAATGCCGGGAATGGATGGAATCCAGTTTCTAAAAGAAGTAAAAAATAAGGAGATTGAGACAAAAGTAATAATGATTACCGGTTATGGTAGTGTAGAGACTGCAGTTGAAACTTTAAAATTAGGTGCTGTTGATTATCTGCGTAAACCATTTAAGCCGGAAGAAATAATAGCGATAGTAGAAGATGTATTTGAGCGCCATGAAATGGAAAATAGTGAAAAAGAAGTAGAAAGTTTTGCAGAATATATTATGCTTTCTAAAAATGCAATCAATAAAAGAGACTTCTCGAAGGCTAAAGAAATGCTGCAGCAGGCTACTTCTCTGGACTCTGAAAAGCCGGAACCATTTAATCTGCTTGGAATCATTTATGAAATGCAGCATAAACAGGCAGAGGCAATGAAGATGTATAGAGCTGCACTGGCTCTAGAACCAGGTTATAAACCTGCAAATGAAAACATCGAAAGAGCAGGAGAAAGTATGGGCTCAATTGATTTAGATGAGGTTAACTTTGGAGATGATGAGGAGGAAGAGTAGATGTTTATTGTTATTGTTGGCTGCGGCCGTACCGGTTCTCTGCTGGCAGGAAAGCTTTCTCGTTCTGGTAATGAAGTTGTTGTTATAGAACAGAATCCAGAATCATTTGCTCTGCTGCCGGTTGACTTTTCGGGGTTTCAAATAGAAGGGGATGCAGCTGAAAGTGATGTTTTAATTGAAGGAAAGATAGAATCAGCTGACCTTTTAATAGTTAGTACTGGTAATGACCAGATTAACTTTCTTGTCTCACAACTGGCAAGGGTTCATTTTGATGTACCAAGAATTATGGTCAGGACTATAGATCCAGTAGTAGAAAAGATGTATAAAAATGAAGATCGCTTTGAGATATTTTCCCAGATATCTCTTTTGGCTGAAAACATGATAAATAAAATTGAGCGAGAAGGGATGAGGTAATCATGGAAATTATACTGGTTGGGGGAGGTAAGTTAATTTATCACCTTGCCAAAAAGCTGATTTCTAAAGGACATTTTGTAACAATTATCAATAAAGATCGAAAACTTGCTGCTGATCTGGCAAGAGAAATAAAGGCAACAGTTGTCTTTGGTGATGCAGCAGATAAGAAAGTTCTGGAAGATGCTGGAGCTTACAAGGCAGATAACCTTGTATCTCTGACTCAGAAAGATCACAGCAATCTCTTTATTTGTAAGATGGCAATGGATTATTTTGGAGTTGAGAGAACTACTGCTCTGGTAAACAACCCTGAAAACGAAGAACTGTTCAATATATTGGGGATTACGGGCATTTTTAATGTTACTGATTTGATTAGCTCAATAATTGAGCAGAGTGTGATTTCAGAAGATGTAAGTAATCTAACCATGATTGAAGAGGGAAAACTAAGTATTTTTCAGGTTGAGGTAGCGCCAGCTTCTGCGGCTGCTGGCAGAAAAATTAAAGAAATTGACCTTCCTATCTCTATTGTTTTAGGTGGTATAGTTAGAAATGGAGATATTATAATTCCTAAAGGCGGTTCTAAAATCCAGGAGGGAGATAAAATAGTAATAATTTCACTACCGGAAGAGCAGGCAGAAGCTATTAAAGTCTTTGGTGGTGAAAAATAAGATGAAATATAAAAATTTACTTATTTCTCGTTACTTTCTGATTTCAAAATATACCGGGATTATTATTATCTTTGCTGGAGTAGCTATTCTTTCGCCACTGCTCTTTTTAATAGCCTATCCAGAAGAAGTTTTTCTGGCACCACATTTTTTACTGGCAGCCGGTTTATCAATACTTATCGGGCTGGGACTCTATATTTACGGTAATAAACATCAGGAAGAAGATGTAGAATTGTCCTTAAACGAAGGGAGTATAATTGTTATTTTCTCCTGGCTGGGAGCAATATTATTTTCTGCAATTCCCTTTATTACTATTTTGGATATGAACTGGACTAATTCAATCTTTGAGGTTGTAAGCGGTTGGACTACTACAGGTTTATCTTTAGTTGATGTTACTAAAGCACCAAAACTGATTTTGATCTGGCGATCTATTATGCAGTTTTTTGGTGGTGCTGGTCTGGCAGTAATTGCACTTTCATCACTGCTGCCGGTTCATGGAATGGGACTTTATATGGCAGAGGCAAGAAGTGATAAGCTTTTGCCTCATGTAAAAAGATCGACAATGATGATTATGAAAATCTATATTTTTTATACAGTTGCAGGTATCTTTTTATATTATATTTCTGGGATGCCCATATTTGACTCGATTAACCATTCGATGGCGGCAATTTCTACCGGTGGTTTTTCAACTCAACCTGACAGTATAGCACATTATAATAGTCTATCTATTGAGCTAGTTACAAATATTTTGATGATTTTAGGTACTATAAACTTTGCTACCCATTATACCTTAATTAAGGGAAAGGTTAAGACTTTTTTCAAAAATGCAGAAATTCGCTTAATGATCACTGTACTTCTGCTGTCGACCCCAATTATGATGTTTTTCTCATTAAATTCACTTTATCCAAAATTGGGAGAGAATTTCAGAATCACACTTTTTCAGGTTATATCAGCTTTATCGACAACCGGTTTTTCTACTATTGCCTTTGCCGGTTGGCCGATATTTGCCAATTTTTTAATTATTTTACTAATGCTTATTGGTGGTGGAACAGGATCAACTGCTGGTGGTATTAAGCAGTATAGAATCTATTTGATCTTTAAATCAATTTACTGGGAAATTAAAGAGCAGTTTTTACCCCGGAGAAGTGTCAGCAGTAATTATCTCTGGCGGGGAGAAAATAAGTTTTATGTAAAAGATCAGCATGTAAAAGATGTAGCAAACTATATATTATTATATCTCTTTACTTTTTTTGCAGGAGTGGCAGTCCATACAGCCTATGGATATTCTCTTTTAGACAGTATGTTTGAATTTGGTTCTGCTTTGGGAACTGTGGGGCTTTCAATTGGTCTAATTTCTCCAGAGGCTCCAGCAGGTATTATCTGGACTCAGACCATTGGCATGTTTTTAGGTAGATTAGAATTCTTTATAATTCTTTATGCCGGGATAAAACTATTTAAAGATGGAGTTTATATCTCTAAGCACTAATTATTTTTTAGCTTTATTTATTTACGGAGTGGTAAACTTAGATGCTGTAAAATCACGGTGGAAAATTGAATAAAATTAGCATCTCAAGTGGAGATGATGTACCCTCAGATAAACTTCATTTTTTAGTTAATGATGGAGCTCTTCTGGGGGTTTATTTTGTATAATATTTTCTTCAGAAGTATCTAATAATTAGATATCATTTCGAGTTTTATGTAATATAATAAATTTAGAATCAAATAATAAGGTGAAATATCAGGGAGGTGCTGAAAAATGAAAGATAAGAAAAAAGTAGCTAAGAAAAAACTTGAGAAAAAATCTGAAAAGAAAGAAGAAAATAAATAATTTCTTTAATCAGTCAAAGCTAAACTATGTATATTTCCCCCTGTAGACTAATGGTGACAGGGGATTTTTTTGCCTATAAACTAAAGTTTTTAGTAGATATGATATTTTTTATATCGATTTTGATAAGATAGTTGCTTTTTATCACTAATAGTTGTGTAATTTAATCAATGGAGGTGATCAAATGAATGAGAAAATGCTGCGTCTGCAGCAGGTACAATTGAATAATTTTAAGAATGTCAGGCAGGGTCAGATTGATTTTAACAGTTATAAAAGTGAAGACTTTTTTTCTAAGTCATCAGATGTATTGGGAATATACGGCCAAAATGGTTCTGGGAAAACCGCTTTTAATGAGGCCTTATGGATACTTAAAATGGTATTGCTTGGAGAATCTCTACCTGGAAATATTAAAGATTATATATATCAGGGTGAGAAAGAAGCCGCTATTAATGCTGTTTTTTCTATGATTTTGGGAGAAGATAAGTATCAATTATTTTATGAAATGGTGATTGAAAGGAGAGAAAATGCTGCTCCAGTTATTATTAAGGAAGACTTATCATATAAGAAGCTTGAAGAAGATGGTTGGACATATAAGAGAGGGATAATAACTCACAGTCTAGATGATAAGGAGCAGTTGTTGAGCCCCCAGAAGAATTATAATTTACTCACTAAAAACAATAAAGATGCTAAAGTGGACCTTAAAGTGGCTAAGGAGCTTGCGAAGAAGGATGAAACATCATTTATTTTTTCTAATGAAATGGATCATATTTATAAGGGCAATAAAGCATTTAACGAATTTGCTGATATTATAATGGAGATTAAACAGTATGCTCGGATGAACTTATTTGTGATCAGAAATTCTCGTTCAGGTATGATCAATGCCAATCTAATTATACCTTTCTGTTTTCAGGTTAGTGATTCAGAGATGATAGAAGGTGGAGATCTGGCGATAGCGCTTTCTGAGCCGACAACAGTTCCTGAAAGGGTCCTCTCTACTGTCAAAAATGTTATCGAAAACTTAAACATTGTCTTAAAAGAGATAATTCCAGAGTTGACAATAAAGATTAAAGAGTATGGGGAAGAACTGGATGAGAATGGTGATCCAGTTATTAAAATAGAGTTACTGGCAGAAAGAGGAGAAATAAAGATTCCTCTGAGATATGAATCAGATGGTATTAAAAAGATTATATCCATCTTGAGTGCAATGATTGCTATGTACAATAAGCCTGGTATTTGTCTGGCGGTTGATGAGCTTGATGCCGGTATATTTGAATATCTGTTAGGTGAAATCCTGGAGATAATTCAGGATAGAGCTAAGGGACAGCTGGTTTTTACTTCTCATAATCTAAGACCGCTTGAGAAACTGAACAAAGAGTCATTGATTTTTACAACCACTAATCCCGAGAATCGATATATCAGATTTACCAATGTTAAGGAAACAAATAATCTGAGAAGCTTTTATTATCGAGGAATTAAGTTAGGTGGTCAGGAGGAAGAGGTTTATGAGAGAACTGATAAACATAGGATTGCTAGAGCTTTCAAGATAGATCATATCCAATAACTGATTTAATTTTATTAATTTATCTGCTGTGATATAATAAAAACAACTTGAAGCTAAATGTGAGGTGGATTAAATGAAAGAATTTAATACTACAGGTGTCTGTATTCCAGAAAAACATTATATGGCTGATGTTAGTAAGAAAATTAAAGCTATTGAAAAAATGGTTGAGGCTGGAAAATATCTGATAGTCAGTAAACCTCATCAAACAGGTAAAACTACAATATTGTATTTATTGAGAAAGAGTTTACAAAAATCAAACTATAGAGTTATAAATATTACTTTTGAAGATTTTGATCAGAATATATTTAGCAGCACCAGTTCTTTCTGTAGAGAATTTATTTTAACTATTAGAGATCGTTTTGAATTCAGTAAAGATACTGAATTTGTGAATTTCATTGAAAAGGAAGTTAATAATATTAATGATTTTCTAGATTTGTCTCATTTTATTACGAAAATGATAGAAAAAAGTGAGCAAAGAGTTGTTTTGATGATAGATGATGTAGACAAAAGCTATTATAATCGACTGTTTTTTGATTTTCTTAGAATGCTGCAGGCAAAATTTAATAAAGCAAAGGCAGAAGAAGATAAGACTTTTTATAGCATAATACTGGTTGGAATGCATAATGTAAATGATATTAAGATTAATGATTCTTCTAATGAACTAATATATAACAGTATTTGGAATATTGCTAGTGAATTTAATATTGATTTTGAGCTTGAAATAAATGAAATCGCTTCATTGTTAAGAGAATATTCAGTAGAAAATAAAATTGAACTTAATGTAGATAAGTTTGCTGAAAAATTCTATGATTATACTTCAGGTCATCCGTTTTTAGTAAGTAAGTTGGCAGAAGTGATTGATGATGAGATAATTAAAGGTAATGGAAATAGATGGCAGGAGAAGCATTTGGAGCAGGCAGTGGATCTAATATTAAAGAAAAAATTGCTTCATTTTGATATTTTAATAAAAAATATGAGAAAAAATAGTAAGTTAGAAAAACTGTGTGAGAAAATAATTATTGATGGTAGAATTATTAATTATGCTATTGTTAATCCTGTAATAAAACAGGGTAAAACTTATGGTTTATTTAGAAAACAGAATGGGATTATAAAAATTCATAACAAAATTTACAAACAGAGGATACATAATTATTTAGTTTGTAGAAAGGTATAATAATCTCAAATTATTAGAACTGATGATCATTATTATATTGATCTTCTTGTTGAATTTAAAGAAGGAGAAAAAATACTGTATATTCCACTGCGGTATTTAACGGTAGCTGAAGCTGACTGCGGTGAAATTACGGTGGAAAATAGAATAAAATTAGTGTCTCAATTGGAGATGATTTACCCTCAGAGAACCTTTATTTTTTCAGTTAATAATGGAGCTTTTCTGGGGGTTTTTGTTTTTATAACTATGTCTTTGTGATATAATAGAAATAGAAAGTAATAAGGGGAGGATTTCAAAATGAAATGGAAAGATATTAGAGATGAATATCCTGATAGTTGGATCCTACTAGAAGCAATAGAAGCTCATTCAGACCAGGGAAAAAGAGTTGTTGATAAAATAGCTGTTCTTGATAGATTTAATAATAGCGATAAGGCTATGAC
>JBHEOV010000051.1:0-14387 GCA_046260625.1 Halanaerobium sp.
CAAAAGTTAAGTCCTCCAGCGCCTATGGTACTGCATTGGTAACGATGTGGGAGAGTAGGTCGCTGCCGGTTCTTTTTATACTCCCCGATAGCTCAGTTGGTAGAGCAGATGACTGTTAATCATCTTGTCGCAAGTTCGAGTCTTGCTCGGGGAGCCATTTTTTTATTTAGAGACCTTTTTTAGGGTCTTTTTTAGTTTTAAGGGTTTTTACACTTAAGTTATATTTTTCGATATTTATCAAAATAATATTTTCATATAATTACACTCACTTTAGCGTGGGTGTTTTTTTATGTAATAATTTACTTGCATTTTTTTAAAAATATAGTATTATATACTTAAAGGTCAAGATAAGTCAAAGTTAGGAGGGGGAGAATATGTCAAGTCTCTCTGATCAGATTGAAAGATATTTGAGGAGACAAATCTCTAAATATCAAGGTAAGGTAAAAATAAAAAGGAATCAATTAGCCGAAAATTTTGATTGTGCTCCTTCCCAAATAAATTATGTACTTGATACAAGGTTTACTGTTGAAAAAGGATATGTTGTAGAGAGCCAGCGTGGTGGCGGTGGTTTTATAAAAATTATTCGGGTTACTTTAGATTCAGATACAGAAGTAATTCAGGAAGTTATTAATAAATTGGATCGGGCAATAAGCCAGCGAGAAGCACATGGGATTATAAAAAGATTATTTGATAATGATTTAATTTCTGAAAGGGAATCTTATTTAATGGAAAGAGCTGTTCATCGCAATGTCCTTAGTATTTCTTTGCCGGAAAGAGATTATTTAAGGGGAAGAATACTCAAAAACATGTTAGAAGTTATATTTAAAGTAAAGGGGGACTAGGCATGCTCTGTGAAAGATGTGGAGATAATGAGGCATCTGTCCACTTAACAAGAATAATTAATGGCAGGAAAGAAGAAATTCACCTTTGTGAAAATTGTGCTAGAAATAATAATGAGTTAAATATAGATGATAATAATTTAAGTTTTCAGAGCTTATTATCTGGAATTTTAAATCACGATTTTTCAAATGAAGAATCTTCTGTTTATGGTGATAATGATTCACAGCAATTAGTTTGTTCAAATTGTGGTATGAGTTATAAAGAATTCACTGAAAAAGGTTTTTTTGGTTGTGAACATTGTTTTAGTGTTTTTGAAGATCGATTAGATGCTCTTTTTAAAAAGATCCATGGTAATATTCGGCATAATGGTAAGTCATCTTTTTCATTTCAGCAAGAATTAGAGGTAAAGTCTGAAATTAATGATTTAAAAAAAGAAATGCGATCTGCAGTTGAAAAAGAAAATTTTGAAAAAGCAGCAGAAATTAGAGATAAAATCCATGCTATCACAGAAAACATGGAGGAAAAAAAAGATGAATCATAAATTAATTAATGACTGGTTGACAGAAGGAGGAAAAGAAAAGGATGTTATCTTAAGTTCTAGAATCAGACTTGCCAGAAATTTAAAAAAATATAAATTTCCCAACAGAAGCAGTGGGTCTGAAAAAAATCAATTAATTGATGATCTTAAATTAAAATTTGATTTTTTAACAGATGATGGGTTTGATTTTTATTTAATGCAGGATTTGGATAAAATTCAACGTTCTGTTTTACATGAGGAACATCTGATAAGTAAAGATCATGCAGAAAATTCTGCAGAAAAGGCTTTGTTTCTAAATAATGATAAACATCTTTCAATAATGGTTAATGAAGAAGATCATCTTAGAATACAAATCCTGAAATCAGGTTTTGAATTCAATGATATCTGGAATATAATCAATAAATTAGATGACCAACTTGATCAGAGAGTAGAATATGCTTTTTCGGAAAAATGGGGCTATTTAACCAGCTGCCCGACAAATGTGGGGACTGCCTTAAGAGCTTCTGTAATGTGTCACTTACCTGCTCTTGTTTTGAGTGGTCGAATTGATAATATATTGGGAGCGGTTGGTAAATTTGGACTAACGGTTAGAGGAGTAGCGGGAGAAGGAAGCAGTAGTGAAGCTGAACTTTTTCAGATTTCTAATCAGATAACTTTA
The DNA here is from genome assembly GCA_046260625.1 of Halanaerobium sp. Classification (GTDB taxonomy): domain Bacteria; phylum Bacillota; class Halanaerobiia; order Halanaerobiales; family Halanaerobiaceae; genus Halanaerobium. Next base: position 2,037 of record JBHEOV010000051.1, read on the forward strand.
GGTTTTAGTGAAAAAGAAATAATTGATAAATTAGAAAGTGTTATTCAGCAGATTATTGCTGAAGAAAGAAGAAGTAGAGAATTTTTATTAAGAAACAAATATATAAAATTAAAAGATAATGTTTTAAGATCACTCGGTATTTTAAAATACGCCTATCAATTGGAAGAATCAGAGGCTTTAAAATATTTATCAAGAATCAAATTCGGACAGGACACAAATTTAATTAAAGAGGAGCTGGATCAGGATTTATTTGCAAAATTATTATTTAAAATTAAAGATGCTCATCTGCAGTATAATTATAAAAATGATCTTGATCAAGAAAAGTTAAAAATAAAAAGAACTGAAGTTATAAGGAATATATTAAATAAGGAGTGAAAATAATGTTTGCAAAATTTACAGAAAGAGCAAGAAAAGTCTTAAGTATTGCTGAACAGGAAGCTTTGAAAATTAAACACAGTTATGTTGGAACAGAGCATATTCTATATGGTTTAATTGCAGAAGGTCAGGGTATTGCTGCTCGTTCTTTAATAGATAATGGTGTAAGTAAAGAAGTTGTTGAAAGTAAAATAATAGATATGATTGGTAAGGGGCAGAATGAAGTTAAAGGTTCTATCGGTTTAACTCCCCGAAGTAAAAAAGTATTAAATTTAGCAATGGATGAAGCCCGCAAAATGGGTCATAATTATATTGGTACAGAACATCTCCTGCTGGGTTTAATCAGAGAGGGAGAAGGAGTAGCTGTTAGAATTTTAATGGATCTCAACAGTGACATTAGTAATATCAAGGAAGAAGTAGTTGATTTACTTGGCGGCAAAAGTTCTATCCAGAAAAAATCAAAATCTTCAAGTCGAAAAACTAAGAATTTAGATGAATACAGTCGTGACTTAACAGATATGGCAAGAGAAAATAAACTGGATCCAGTTATTGGCCGTGATAAAGAAATTAATAGAGTGATTCAGGTTTTGAGCAGGAGAACAAAAAATAATCCTGTTTTAATTGGTGAGCCTGGGGTTGGAAAGACTGCTATCATTGAAGGTTTAGCCCAAATGATAGTCAGTGAAAATGTGCCGGAGCTGCTCTTAAATAAAAGAGTTGTTTCTCTTGATTTAAGTTCTTTAGTAGCTGGTTCTAAATATAGAGGAGAATTTGAACAGCGTTTAAAGGCTGTTATGACTGAGATTATTGAAAGTGGAGATATTATTTTATTTATCGATGAGCTGCATACCCTTGTTGGTGCTGGAGCTGCTGAAGGTGCAATTGATGCAGCTAATATTCTTAAACCAGCTTTAGCAAGAGGAGAATTGCAGGCGATTGGTGCTACAACTCTGGATGAATATCGGAAATATATCGAAAAAGATGCAGCTTTAGAAAGAAGATTTCAGTCTGTGCTGGTAGAAGAAAATTCTACAGAAGAAGCGATTGATATTCTTAAAGGATTGCGTGATGCTTATGAAGCTCATCATAAAGTTAAAATTACTGATCAGGCAATTGAAGGTGCAGTCATGATGTCTCATAGATATATTTCTGATAGATTTTTACCTGATAAAGCAATTGATTTAATTGATGAGGCAGGTTCTAAGGTTAGATTGAGCAACAGTACCAGACCGCCTGAATTTAAAAAATTAAGTCAGAAATTAGAAGAAGCTGAAAAAGAAAAAGAAGCAGCTGTTAAAAATCAAGAGTTTGAAAAAGCTGCCCGAATGAGAGATAAAGAAAAAAAATTAAAAAAAGAACTGGAAGAATTAAAAAATAACTGGGAAAATGAAAAAGGAAAAGCAGAAGCTGTGGTAACTACAGAAGATATTGCTGAGATTGTTTCCAGCTGGACCGGTATTCCTGTTACTAAACTTGAAGAGGCTGAAACAGAAAGACTGCTGCGTTTGGAAGATGAACTGCATAAACGGGTAATTGGACAGGATGAAGCAATTAAAGCTGTTTCAGAGGCTGTACGCAGGGCTAGAGCTGGATTAAAAGACCCTAAAAGACCAATAGGTTCTTTTATTTTCTTAGGTCCTACAGGTGTTGGTAAAACTGAGCTGGCTAAAACGCTGGCTGCAACAATGTTCAATGATGAAGATGCAATGATCAGAGTTGATATGTCAGAGTACATGGAAAAACATTCTGTTTCCAGACTTGTTGGTTCTCCTCCCGGATATGTTGGTCATGATGAAGGTGGACAGCTGACTGAACCTGTGCGCAGAAGACCATATTCTGTTATTTTATTTGATGAAATAGAAAAAGCACATCCAGATGTATTCAATGTGCTGCTGCAAATTTTAGAAGATGGTGTTTTAACAGATACTCATGGACGCAAAGTTAATTTTAAAAACACTATCGTAATTATGACTTCTAATGTTGGAGCTGATTTTATAGAAAAACAGTCACAGCTTGGATTTAAGACAGAAAATGACGAAGAAGCAAGTTATGATAAGATGAAAGATAATGTTATATCAAAGCTCAGAAAAACATTCAGACCTGAATTTTTAAATAGACTGGATGAAATAATTGTTTTTCATTCACTTAATAAAGAGCATATTAAAAAGATTGTTGATCTCATGCTGGATGATTTAAGAGACAGATTAGAAGAAAAAGATATAGAGCTTGAGATGACCGAAGTCGCTAAAGCTAAATTGGCAGAGGATGGTTATGATTCTGAATTTGGTGCTCGACCTTTAAGAAGAGCAATTCAGCGCCAGATTGAAAACCCTTTATCAATTAAAATTCTGGATAAAAAGTTTGAAGGAAAGAACAAAATCATTATAGATGTTAAAGATGAAGAATTTGATTTTGAAATAAATTAAGATCTAAAAAGCAAATTAACCTCTCTTGTAAAATGCTGTAAAAAATGATATAATTATAAGCAAATATTATTAAATTAAGAGCTAGGAGTTATTGATAATGGCAAAAGCAAAAAAGTATTATTTATGTCAGGAATGTGGTCATAAGTCAGTTAATTGGATGGGTAAATGCTCTAACTGTGGTTCCTGGGATAGCTTGGAAGAGGTTATTGAAGATAAATCAAATGATAATAAAAATAAATATAGTCTAGAAAGAGAGGAGAAAGAACCCCAGCCAATCACAAAGATTTCTTCGGTTAAGCGTCAGCGTTATCAAACAAATATAACTGAACTTGACCGGGTACTGGGTGGGGGTATTGTTTCTGGCTCTCTTATACTACTTGGTGGAGCCCCTGGTATCGGTAAATCAACACTGATACTTCAGGTGGCTTCTCTTTTTAGTCAAAAATATGGGAAAACTCTGTATCTTTCGGGGGAAGAATCTGCCTCCCAGATAAAAATGAGGGCAGAGCGTTTAAATTGTATGGAAGAGAATCTAAATATTTTAGATGAGCGAGACTATATGGTTTTAGAAAATCATATAGATAAAAATAAAGATTATTCATTAATAATAGTAGATTCTATTCAGACTGTACATATTCCAGAATTAGATGCAGCACCTGGTAATTTAACTCAGATAAAAGAGGTTACAAATCGTCTGGTAAAAATGGCTAAAACCACTGAAATTCCGATTGTTTTAATCGGCCATGTAACAAAAGAGGGGGAGCTGGCTGGGCCAAGAGTCTTAGAACATTTAGTTGATACGGTACTGCAATTTGAAGGTGATAATTATCATATGTACAGAATGCTGAGGGCCAAAAAAAATCGTTTTGGTTCAACAAATGAGATCGGTGTTTTTGAAATGAAAGCAGACGGGATTAATGAAGTTGCCAATCCTTCCAGTTTTTTCATTAATGAGCGATCAGCAGATGTATCTGGTTCAATAATTACTCCTGCTTTAGAAGGGAGTAGAGTTCTTTTAGTTGAAGTACAGTCACTGGTTACTGATGCTGCTTTTTCCTCTCCTCAGCGGCTGGCTAAGGGTGTCGATTATAAGCGCTTATCCTTACTGCTTGCTGTTTTAGAAAAAAGACTTGGTGCCAATTTTAAAGAGCATGATGTAAATTTAAATATTACCGGGGGAATAAATGTCGAAGAGCCCGGGCTTGATTTAGCCATTATAGCAGCTGTCATCTCAAGTTATAAAGATATCTCTTTAGATAATGAGCTGGCTGTAATCGGTGAAGTTGGTCTTGGAGGTGAAGTAAGGGCAGTTGGTCAGATAGAAAAGCGGATTAACGAATTGAAAAAACTATCGTTTAAAAAGGTGATTATTCCGGCTGCTAATGCAAAAAATATTGCTTTTGATCCAGAAATCAAAATTGATGCAGTTAAAGATATAGCTGAATTTGTAAAAATTATCTTAAAATAAATAATTCAAATTATCATAAAAGAAAGAGGTGAAGCAATGGAGGAAATGGATGAAAAATTATTGGATATTCTAAAGGTTTTAGCTCCCGGCACAGTATTTAGAGATGGACTGGAAAATATTTTGAGAGCTCAGACAGGTGGTTTAATTGTGGTCAGTGATAAAAAAGAGGTAATGGATCTGGTCAATGATGGTTTTCAAATTGAAACATCACTTTCTCCTGCTCGATTATATGAACTTGCTAAAATGGATGGAGCGATTGTTTTAGACCAGGCTGCTGAAAATATTTTGTTTGCCAATGCTCAGCTGATACCTGATCCAACAGTTAAATCTACTGAGACTGGAACCAGACATAAAACTGCAGAAAGAGTGGCCCGTCAAACTGGAGAATTAGTGATTGCTATTTCTCAAAGGAGATCGATTATTACTATTTATAAGGGTGACTCAAAACATATTTTAGAAGATATAAGAGTAGTTCTTGTTAAAGCCAATCAGGCTATTCAGACTCTGGAAAAATATCGCTCAGTTTTTGATCAGGCTCTAACTAATTTAAGTGCTCTGGAATTTGAAGATTTAGTTACACTTTCTGATGTTGTAACAGTTATTCAGAGAACAGAAATGGTTTTAAAGATTCAGCGGGAGATAGAAAAATATATTTCTGAACTGGGATCAGAAGGAAGATTGATTAAGATGCAGTTAGAAGAACTTGTCAGTAATGTTAAAGAAGAAGGTATTTTACTGATTAAAGACTATGTTTCAGAAGAACTTGAAGAAGATGTATCTGATCCAGAAAAAGTCTTAGAAGATTTAACTGACTGGTCTTCTGATCAGATTTTAACTCTTAACACTATTAGTAAAGCTCTTGGTTACACCGGCAGCGTTAATGCCTTAGATGAAACAGTATCACCGCGGGGCTATAGGATTATGCGCAAAATACCAAGGTTGCCGATGCCGGTAATTGAAAATCTGGTAGAGCATTTTGAAAATCTACAGTCTATTATCCGGGCTTCAGTTGATGAACTTGATGATGTTGATGGAATTGGAGAAGTAAGAGCTCAGGCAATTAAGGATGGACTGCGCCGGCTTAGAGATCAGGTTCTGCTTGATAGACATATTTAGTACACTTCGTTATAACTTACATGCAAAAAGTGCGCAAATTGACTGGCGCTTTTTAAAATGATATAATTATAAAGTGGATTTTTATTGCTTTCATAAAAGAGGAGTGGATAGAATGTATAAAATTGGTGATAAAGTAGTTTATCCTAATCATGGTGCAGGAACCATTGCTGGTATTGAAACTAAGACTATTTTAGATGAGAAAAAAGAGTATTATATTATGAAACTTCCTATTGGTGAGATGAAGGTTATGATTCCTGTTGATAAGATTGATAAAATTGGAATTCGTGATGTTATTTCTGAAGAAAAAGCAGATGAAGTATTTGAGTTATTAGATGGTGAAAAGAGTAAAATGTCTCAAAATTGGAACCGCCGCTTCCGGGCTAATCAAGAAAAACTGAAAACTGGAGATATATTTGAAGTAGCTGAAGTTGTTAGAAACTTAAGCATTAGAGATAGAGAAAAGGGTCTTTCTACAGGTGAGAAAAAAATGTTGAGTAATGCCCGCCAGATTTTAATTAGTGAACTGGTACTGGCAAAAGGTATGGATGAAGAAAGTATTTCAGAAAAAATGGATGATTTATTTACACTTAGCGAAAAAGAAATAGAAGAAAAGAAAGAGGAAGAAGAAAAAGCTAAAAGAGAAAAAAAAGAGAAAGCTAGAAAAGCAAAAGAAGAGGAAGCTAGAAAAGCAAAAGAAGAGGAAGCAAAAAAAGAAGAAGAAAAAAAAGAGAAAGAAGAAGAGCAAAAAGCAGATAATTCTTAATTAAGGAAGGTTTGGGAGGGGGGGTGAGATGGTGTTAAAAAAGATAATGCGCTTAATTTTTGGAGTTTTTGGTGGTGTTATCGCTTATAATCTTATCGACATTTTTGGTTTTGCTGATGAATATTCTTTTGATTTACAAAATTTTGGGGGATTATTTTTAACAAAACAATTCTATGCTGTCCTTTTTGGTGCAGTTCTAGGTTATTTTTTATTATTTTATTTTCTGGAAAGATTACTTAATTTTATTATGGAGCTTGAGTTGAGATTTAAGGAAATAACCTGGGAAAAGATACTGATAGCAGTTATTGGTCTAATAGTTGGCCTGATAACTGGAGCTATTATTAATTTTATATTTCCTATTCCTCAAATACCTCGTATTGGCATGCCTCTACAAGTTTTTATTAATATTACTTTTACCTATATGGGATTTGCCCTTGCTCTTCACAAAGAAAAGGATATATCCTCTTTTTTGTTTTCCAGAAAAAAGGAAGAGATTGATTGTCCACAAATTAAAACTGGTAGTGATAAAATTTTAGATACCAGTGTTATTATTGATGGTCGAATTTATGATATTTGTAATACTGGATTTATAGAAGGAAATTTTATTATTCCGGAATTTGTTTTAGAAGAATTACAGCATATTGCTGATTCTGCAGATGATCTAAAAAGAAATCGGGGTCGTCGCGGCCTGGATATTTTAAGACAGATGCAGAATGATGATCAAATTGAGGTTGAGATAATAGATTATGATTTTGAAGAAGTTTCTGAGGTGGACAGTAAATTAGTAAAACTGGCCCAGGTAATTGATGCTAAAGTATTAACTAATGATTATAATCTAAACAAAGTTGCTGAACTTCAGGGAGTAAATGTTTTAAATATTAATGAGCTGGCAAATGCGGTGAAGCCTGTTGTCTTACCTGGTGAAGAGATGGATGTTAAAGTAATAAAAGAGGGTAAGGAAAATGGTCAGGGTGTAGCCTACCTTGATGATGGAACTATGATTGTGATCGAAGAAGGTATTAAATATATGGGTGATGATATTTCTGTACTGGTTACGAGTATTTTACAGACAGCTGCTGGCAGAATGATTTTTGCTCGCCCTAAAACAAATTAAAGGATGGTTTTTAGATGTCTAAGCTTGGTGTTCTAATTGCTGCTGCCGGTAAAGGCAGCAGAATGGGAAAAGAAATAAATAAGCAATTTTTAAATCTTCTGGGAAAACCAATTATCTACCATACTATAAAAGTTTTTCTGGACTGGCAGCATGATTTTGAACTGAATATTGTACTGCATCCTGACGAAATAGATTATTTCCAAAATAATATTCTACCCCTGTTTGCTGATGAAAACCAGGACTTTAATTTAGTTGCTGGTGGTCAGAGCAGAAAAGAATCAGTTAATAATGGTTTAAAAAACTTTAGTGAAGAAGTTAATTATGTTATAATACATGATGGTGCTCGGCCGATGTTAAAAAAAGAATTAATAGAGAGTTCTTATCAGGCTGTAAAAAAATATAATGCTGTGAGCTGTGGAGTTAAGGTCAAGGATACAATAAAGGTAGTTGAAAATTCATTTTCTAAAAAAACTTTGGATCGAGACTCATTAAGAGCAATCCAGACCCCTCAGGCTTTTAAGCTTGAATTAATAAAAAAAGCGCACAGTAATTATCTCAAGAATAAGGCACTTGATGATGCGTCTTTAGTTGAAGAATTAGGAGAAAAGGTATATATTGTTGATGGTGATTATAATAATTTTAAAATTACCACTCCAGAAGACTTAAAGCCTGCTGAAATCATTCTAAAGGAGCGATATAATGTTTAAAGTAGGATTTGGCTATGACAGCCATCGCTTTGCTAAAAATAGGAAACTATTTTTGGGAGGAGTAGAAATAGAATCAGATTTAGGCCTGCAGGGTCATTCTGATGCTGATGTTTTACTGCATGCTCTAATGGATGCTCTATTGGGTGCGGTTGCTAGTGGTGATATCGGCAGTCATTTTCCAGATGATGATCCTCAGTACAAAAACATTAGTAGTTTAAAACTTTTGACTGAGGTAAAAAAAGAAGTTGAAAAAAAGAAATTTGTAATAAATAATTGTGATTTAGTAGTTGTGGCAGAAAAGCCAAAATTAAAACCCTATCGCAGCCAAATTATTGCTTCTATTGCAGAAAATTTAAAGTTAGCGGAAAAAGATATTAATTTTAAGGCAACAACAAATGAAAAAATGGGTTTTACTGGCCGTGGAGAAGGTATGGCAGCTTATGCTGTTGTAAGTGTAGTCGAGAAGAAATTGTGGCAGTTTTTAGAGAGGCTGAATAAGAAGGGAGTACTAGATGATGTTAGTAAAAGATATAATGACAATTGATCCAATAACAATTGCTCCAGATGCAACAATTATGGAAGCAGAAAAAATACTTTCCATCAATAAAATTGGGAGATTGTTAGTTAAGAAAAATGGTAAAATAATTGGGATGTTGACAGATGGAGATATAATTTCTGAACAGAATTTAGAAACACCAGTTAGTGATTTTATGTCCGATAATTTGATAATCATTAATGAAAAGAGTACAGTCCAGCAGGCGGCTAAGAAGTTATCTGATAATCATATTGGAGGGCTACCTGTTTTTAATGATAAAAATGAATTAGTAGGAATTGTTACTTCTGAAGATATAGTATATGGATATTTAAAAGATGAAGAAGAAGAAATGGAAATGGAGAAGAAGACTATAACTCCAGAAAGTTCTGCTATTTATCTTTCAATGACCCGCAGCCGTGATTATGAAGAATACTGGTTGAAAAAGATAGAAGGCTATGGCTATCGTGGAGCAATTACCCAGACTGGTGCCAGCGCTGAAAAATTACCGATCAAACTGCGTGAGAGTACTACTGTAGCTGCGATCGCCAGAGGAGTAATCAGCGAAAATTCTAGGGAAAAGATGGCTGTTTCTAATGCTGTTAAAGATGCTTATAGTCAGCTTGCTCTCGTAAACCCTGGTTTAGGTGGCGGTTTTAAAATAGCAGTTGTGCGTGGAGATGGACATGTTTCTGCAGCTATTTTTGGTAAATTTGGTCATGCTTTAGTAGATGGCCCTGAACAGTTAACTGTTGGTACAAGTGTAATCTAATTTTAAGATAATTGTAAATTTATTTAGGAGGAATTATAAGGTTATGAGTAATAATATAAGATTGCGTTTCCCCCCAAGTCCGACTGGAAAGATTCATATTGGTAATATGCGAACAGCTCTTTTTAACTGGCTGGTTTCAGAGCAAAAAGATGGGGAATTAGTTTTAAGAATTGAAGATACAGATCAGGCTCGATCAACTAAGGAATTTGAAGATATAATTATTCAGGAAATGGAATGGCTTGGCTTAGATGCAGATGAGGGTGTAGGAATTGGTGGAGATTATGGCCCTTATCGTCAGACTGAAAGAATTGATTTATATGAAGAATATGCGGACAAGCTATTGGAATCAGGTCATGCCTACAAATGTTACTGCACTAAGGAAGAACTTGATGAAATGAGGCAGAAGGCAATTGATAATGATCAGATGCCTCGTTATGATGGTTCCTGCCGCAACTTAAGTGAGGAAGAAAGAAAGGCATATGAGGACGAGGGTAGAGAACCGGTTCTGCGTTTTAAGCTGCCTGAGTCAGAAAGAGAAATTATCGTAGATGATTTAATAAGAGGTAATGTCAGTTTCAGTTCTTCTGTTTTAGATGATTTTATTATTTTCAAATCAGATGGAATGCCTACTTATAATTTTGCAGTAGTGGTTGATGATGCATTAATGAAAATTTCACATGTAATTAGAGGTGAAGATCATCTTTCTAATACACCAAAACAGATTTTAATTTATGAAGCCTTAGGTTTTGATCTACCTAAGTTTGCTCATCTGCCTTTGATTTTAGATGAAAATAAAGCTAAACTTAAAAAGCGGGGTAAGGATTCTGTTTATATTGGTGAATTTAGAGAACAGGGTTATCTGCCGGAAGCTCTTTTTAATTTCATGGCCCTTTTAGGCTGGTCAACAGGAGATGAAGAAGAAATTCTCTCTCAACAGGAAATTATTGAGCGCTTTGCTATTGAAGATGTTAATAAAAGTGGTGCTGTTTTTGATAGAGAAAAGCTGAACTGGATGAACGGGAAGTATATTCGAGCAGCCAAATTGGATAGAATTGTAGATTTATCTCTGCCTTTCTTATTGGAATCTGAGCTGGTTGACCAGGAATATGTAGAAAATAATAAAGAATGGTTGACAAAAGTTATTGATGAAGTAAGAACCGGGGTTGATTATTTATCTCAAATTCCAGCTGAAGCTGAACTTTTCTTAACCGAAATTGAATTTGATGATCCCGAAGCAGCAGCTGAAGAATTTAAAGGTGAAGATGTTAAATTAGTATTTGAAACTTTAAAAGAGAAAGCTTCTGCCAGGGAAGAATTAACAGCCGAAGCTGTGGGTGAGATTTTTAAAGAACTAAAAAATGAACTTGATGTCGGTGGTAGAACAATTTATCATCCAACCAGACTTGCAATTACTGGTAAAACATCCGGTCCAGAAATGACAAGTGTTATTTCAATTTTTGGTGCTGAAGAAATTGCTCGCAGACTTGATTCAGCTTTAGAATTAGCACAAAACAAATAATAATGAGATAATATTAAAGAGTCTTCTCTGAGGGAGAAGGCTCTTTTTTAAAAATAAGCTAAAATAAAATTTTGAAGATTAATATTTAACAGGGTTAAGAAAAGAAAGGAGTGAAGAAATGATAAAAGTATATAATACTTTAACAGGTGAAAAAGAAAAGTTTGAAACAGTAGAAGCAGGAAGGGTGAAGATGTACGTCTGTGGATTAACTGTTCAAAATTATTCTCATATTGGTCATATCAGAAGCGCAATTAATTATGATGTAATCAGACGTTTTCTTGAATATTTAGGCTATGAAGTTGATTATATTTCTAATTTTACAGATATTAATGAGAAAATAGTAAAAAGAGCAGCAGAGGAAGGTTTAAGTCCGGAAGAATTAGCTGATAAATATGCCAATGCATTTTTAGAAGATATCCGAGAATTTAATATTAAAGCAGCTGATAAATACTTGCGGGTCAGTGAAAATATTGATCAAATTATCGAAATGATAAAAACTTTAATTGATAAGGGTTATGCCTATGAAGTAAATGGAAATGTATATTTTAGTGTAGAAAGTTTTGAAGATTACGGAAAACTTTCCGGTAGAAATTTGGATGAAATGCAGGCTGGAGCCAGAATAGCAGTTAATGAAGAAAAAAGGAATCCACTTGACTTTGGACTCTGGAAAAAGGTTGAGCCAGGGGAAGGCTGGGAGAGCCCCTGGGGAGAAGGCTGGCCCGGCTGGCATATAGAATGTTCGGCAATGTCAATGAAGCGCCTGGGATCAACCTTTGATATTCATGGGGGTGGAGTTGACCTGATTTTTCCTCATCATGAAAATGAAATTGCTCAGTCAGAAGCTTACAGTGGTGAAAAGTTTGTTAATTACTGGCTGCATAATGGAACTGTTAACTTAAGTGGTGAAAAAATGTCTAAATCTCAGGGCAACTTTTTTACCAGCAGAGAGGTTTTAAAAGAGTTTCCGGCTCAGATAATCAGATATTTTCTTTTAAGCAGACATTATAGAAGTCCTATTGATTTTTCATATGAAAAATTAGAAGAGGCTGAGACTTCACTGGAGCGGATCAAAAATACCAGACGACAGCTGGCAAAAGTTCTGAGTCTGGATATCAATTCTGCTGCTGATAATAAAGAAAGTGAAGAATTCTTTGCTAGAATCGTTGTTAAAAAAGAAAATTTTGTTGAAGCTTTAAAAGATGATTTTAATACAGCAGAGGCAATAGGAGTTCTGCATGATTTAGTTGGAGAAATTAATAGTTACATTAATCAAAAAGATTTTACTTTAAATGAGAAAAATTTCTCTATATTGGAAGAAACAGAAGAAATTTTTCTGGAATTAGCAGAAATTTTAGGCTTAAAATTTGAGCTCGAATCAGAATCTGGAGCTGAAAATGATTTGGTTGATCCGCTGGTTAATTTTTTAATAGAAATGAGAGAAAAAGCTAGAGAAAATAAAAACTGGGAAGAAGCAGATTTGATTAGAGATCGCCTACAGGAAATTGGGATTGAAGTTCTAGATACCCCTCGGGGAACAGAATGGAAAATCAAAGAAAAAG
>JBHEOV010000052.1:0-13632 GCA_046260625.1 Halanaerobium sp.
ATAATTTCTGGTTAATAAATATATACTTGGTGCCATTAATTACTAATGGTACCAAGTTTAATTATTGTTATTGATAGACAAGTATTATATAATATGAATAATAACAATTAATATTAATTTTCATTTTTAAAATAAATATTAAAAGCAAAATAGTTGAAAAAATATTACGCAAAAGCTGTATCTAAGGGATTTCCTATGATTGACAGACCTACCTCAGGTATAATTAGCCAGTGTTTTTTAGCTGGCATTTTTTGTTTAAAATTATCAATTGTCATGTAATATTTCTGAGGAATATTTTTTCATAATGAAAGGAAGTAAAAGCATGAGGAAAAATAACAATAATCATAAAAATATTATTGAAAATATGCCAGTTGCTTTTGCCTATCATAAAGTAATTTTTGATCAAAATAATAAAGCAGTAAATTATATTTTTTTAGAAATAAACAAAAAATTTGAAGAATTAACTGGTTTAAAAAAAGATGAGATTATTGGGAAAAAAGTAACAGATGTTTTAAATGGAATTACTAAAGATAAATTTAATTGGATTCAATTCTATGGTGAAATTTCTCTGTCAGGAGAAAGTAAAACTATTAAACAATATTCTGAGCCTTTAGACAAGTGGTATAAAATAAAAGCCTACAGTGATGATGAAAAATATTTTACAACTATATTTTCTGATATTACCGAAGATAAGAAGCGTGAACAAAAGATAGAAAAAAACAAAGAACGATATCAAACTATATTTAATTCAGCTCCTATTGGATTTATGCTCGAAAATGAAAATGGAAAAATCATTGAAGTAAATGAAGTTATGTGTGAGGATTCTGGTTATTCTAAAGCGGAATTAGAAGGAAGCAATGTTTTAGATAAAATGGTATCTCCAGAATATCAAGAGTTAGCCAAAGAAAATATCAAAAGAATTTTAGAGGGCGAAAATCTTGAATTCGATGTTAAAACTTCAACTAAAGATGGTCAAATGAAATATTATCATCTAAAAGAAACTAATATCACTTTGCCTGATGGAAACAAAGGTATAATTTCAATGCATCTGGATATTACAGATCGGGTAAAAAAAGAAAAGAAAATTGAATATTTAGCATATAAAGATTCCTTAACTGATTTATATAATAGAAAATTTTTTGAAGCAGAACTGCAAAGAATGGATACTAAAAGTAAGCTGCCGATCAGTATTATTATAGGAGATTTAAATGGTCTAAAAATTATCAATGATAGTTATGGACAAAAAAAAGGAGATCAATTATTAAGAAAAACAGCTAAATTATTAAAAGAAGTAGTAACTAAAAATGATGTGCTTGCCCGTTATGGAGGTGATGAATTTACTATCTTACTCCCTCAAACTACTAATAAAAAAGCTCAAAAAATAGTTGATAGAATCAAAAGTAAAAGCAATAATAAGAAGAGCGAAATAACGCTCTCAATATCACTGGGAGTAGCCACCAAAGAGAATGAAAAACAAAATATAATGGAAGTTTTAAAGCAGGCAGAAGATGAAATGTATCAAAATAAACTTTCAGAAAGTAGAAGTAGTAAAAGTAATATTGTTCAGGGTTTATTAAACACTTTAAATGCAAAAAGTAGTGAAACCAAAGAACATGCTGTTAGAATGACTAAGTTAGCCTTTGATTTTGGAGAAAAATTAAATCTTTCTAATTCTGAACTGAACAGATTATCTCTGCTTGCTACTTTACATGATATAGGTAAAACTACAATTTCAGAAGCTATATTAACTAAACCAGCTAAATTAACAAAAAAAGAATGGGAAATTATGAAAGACCATTCTCAAAAGGGTTATAAAATAGCGTCTACTTCAGAAGAATTTGCTTTAGTGGCAGAGGAAATACTGGCTCACCATGAAAATTGGGATGGTAGTGGTTATCCTCATGGTTTAAAAGGAGATGAAATACCTTATCTGGCACGGATAATTACTATCATTGATTCCTATGATGTGATGACAAATGATAGACCTTACAGTAAAGCCATCTCAAAAGAAGAAGCTTTAAAGGAAATAGAAGACTGTGCAGGTAGTCAATTTGATCCTGAGTTAGCTGAAGAATTCGTCAAATTAGTTGATGAGGACAACAATTTGTAGATTTATTTTATTTTGAAAATTATTTATAAAATGACAAAACATTGTAGATTGAATACTAGTAGCAGAAAGGAGCTTATATATGAAAAATAACTTATTATCTACAAATATTGATGGTTTGGATGAAGTTTTAAAAGGAGGCTTGATTCCAGGTAGGTTTTATCTGCTTCGGGGAGGTCCAGGTACTGGGAAAACTACTCTGGGACTTCATTTTTTAATAGAAGGTTTAAAAAACAAAGAAAAAGTGCTTTTAGTAACTATGACTGAAGATATCGAAAAAATTAAAGAGAACGGGAAAAATTATAATTTCCCTATGGCTAAAATTAATTATATCGATCTAAGCCCTGGGGCAGATTTTGTTTCAGAAAACAGGGATTATGATCTTTTTTCTTCTGCTCAGAATGAGCAAAAACCATTACTTAAAAAGTTAACCAAAAAAATTGATGAATTAAAACCTGACAGAATCTTTTTTGACGGGTTTACCCAGCTAAAATATTTGAGTTCTGATGATTTTAAGTTTAGAAAGCAAATTTTATCTTTTATGCAGTTTGTAAAAAAATATAATTCTACTATTTTATTAACATCTGAAGTAGGTGCTTCTAATCCTGATGATGATCTGCAATTTATGGTAGACGGAATTATAAATATTTTATATGAACATCAAAATCATTATCTGGAAATAACAAAATATCGTGGCTCAAGTTTTCAAAGAGGAAAACATACTATGAAATTCAAAAAAGATGGTATTAAAATTTATCCTCAATTAGAACTCAAAAAAAATAATCTTGATTATGAAAGCGAAGTACTATCTTTTGCTGTCCCAGAAATAGATAAATTACTCCATGGAGGTATAGAAAAAGGCACCACAACAATCATTTCTGGTCCGACTGGAGTTGGAAAAACAACCCTTGGAACTCAGTTTCTTACGGCTAATGGTGATAATGATTTAAGGTCAATTATTTATACTTTTGAAGAAAGTTATAAAACATTAATGGAAAGAAGTAAGTCAATTAATATTCCTTTAGAGCAGCTGAAAAATGATAATAAAGTTTTTATTAAAGAAATTAGTCCTTTAGAATATACACCTGCCGAATTCGCATATGAAGTAAGTAGAGATGTAAAAGAAAAAGATATATCTGTAGTTTTATTTGATTCGATCGCAGGCTATTTTTTAACTTTTAATACTCTAAATGAAATGCAAAAAATGATTACAGCAATTCATCATTTGTGTGAGCACTTAAAATCTTGGGGAGTCACAGTTTTAATGATTAATGAACAAAAAATGATTACGGGTGATTTTCAGGCTACAGATACACAGACCAGTTTTATCGCAGATAATCTTATCTTTTTGCGTTATTTAGAAATTAACGGTAGATTAAAAAAAGCTATTGGAGTCTTGAAAAAGAGGATGAGTGGTTTTGAAAATACACTGCGGGATTTTGAAATAACGGAAGCAGGGATTAAAGTCGGAGAACCATTAGAAGATTTAAGAGGAATATTAAGTGGTAATCCCGAATTTATAGATAGATAATTATTATTAAGAGTATAAAAAGGAGATTGAATATATCGGTTATGAAGAATAATATTTTGGAAAGTGATTTTAGTCTAATTGAGAAAAAGAGAATTGCTCTAATGATATCTCACAGCGAAAATCAAAATATCTTAAAAAAATATTTAAAGCCTGAATATAAAGTTATTACTAATAATATTTCTCAAAAGCTTGAAAAAGCAGATTTAATAATTGCAGATGAGCAGGGATTAAAAGAAAATAGAGATGATATTTTTAGAAGCAAAAATTCAAAAAACTTTCTTTATTTACCACTGCTTTTAATAACTCGAATATCTAAAGCAGAGATACCTGATAAATATCTGGAAATAATAGATGAAATAATTGAAATTCCTATCGAGCAGAGAACTTTTATTTCTCGTATCAAAAATTTATTAAGTATTAGATCTCTCTTTTTATCAACTCAGGTATTTCAAAAATTAATAGCAAGTAACCCTGCAGGGATCTGTATCTTACTTGAAGATAAAAAAATTAAGTATGTAAATGATGTTTTTTTAGAGATTATAGAAAAAAAGAGAAAAGATACTTTAAATAAAAATATAGCTGAGGTTTTTCCTGATGAAAAAATAAATAATTATTTTAATATAAATAAAAAAGAAGAAAAAATAAGCCAGACTATTAAAATAAAAGTAGCAGATACTACTAAATGGATTGATATTCAGAGTCTAGAAATAGATTATAAAAATATAAAATTAAAATCATTAATTTTTATTGATATAACTGAACGAAAAAAACAGGAAAAAGAAATTGAGTATTTATCTTATAAAGATAAATTAACTGATCTTTATAACCGCAGATTTTTTGAAGAAGAGATGCTGAGACTGGATACGGAGAGACAGCTTCCCTTAAGTATTATTATGGCAGATGTAAACGGTTTAAAAATTATTAATGACAGCTACGGCCATGAAGAAGGTGATAAATTATTAAAAAGAGCAGCAGAAATTTTAGAAACTTCTATTAGAGAAGAAGATATTTTAGCTCGACAGGGTGGAGATGAGTTTGCATTTTTGCTGCCTAAGACTAATAAACAGCAGGCAGAAAAAATATTAAAAAGAATTAGAGAAAAAACAAAAAGCTCTAAAAATGAAAAAATACCAATTTCTATTGCCCTGGGTATGGCTACTAAAAATGAAGTTGAGCAGGATATAAAAGAAGTTTTAAAAAAAGCAGATGATAATATGTATCAGAATAAACTATCAGAAAGCAGGAGCAGTAAAAATAATATTGTCCAGGGATTACTTAATGCTTTAGCTGCAAAAAGTTATGAAACAAAAGAGCATGCATTAAGAATGACTAAATTAGCCTTTGATTTTGGAGAAAAATTAGGGCTTTCCAATTCTGAGATAAATAGATTGTCATTACTGGCCACTTTACATGATATAGGTAAAACTAATATTAACGAAGAAATTTTAAATAAGCCAGGCAAATTAAATAAAAAAGAATGGAAAGTTATGAAAAATCATTCAGAACAGGGCTATAAAATTGCTTTAGCCTCAGAAGAATTTGCTGTAGTGGCGGAAGATATATTTGCTCATCATGAAAACTGGGATGGAAGTGGTTATCCTAGAGGATTGGCTGGAGATAATATATCTTATCTAGCAAGAATAATTGCTATTATAGATGCTTATGATATAATGACTCATCAGCTTCCTTACAGTAAAGATATCCCGAAAACAGAAGCTCTGGCAGAAATAAAAAGCTGTGCGGGCAGCCAATTTGATCCTGAGTTAGCTGAAATATTTATCAGAATGTTGAGTAATAATTAAAATAGTAATAAATTCATTTATAAATAGTATTAAAGAAGTATCATAATAAATCTAGTATGGTGAATAAATGCAGTTAATTCTCATTACTGTAAAATTTACGGTTACAAGAAAATATCCCATTACAATTGTGATAGATGATTTAGACGGACTTAAGGTTGTCAATGATAATTATGGTCATAAAAAAGGTGATCAATATATAATTAATGCAGCTAATATTATAAAATCAACCGCTAGATTAGAAGATATAGTTGCCCATATAGATGGAGATGAATTTGCGGTAGTTTTACCGGCTATTAATCATCAAGAAGCAAAAAGTTTTTGCCAGAGAATCCGCAAAAATATTAAAAAATTTAATAAGAATAGAGCTAATGTAAAACCTTTATCCATTTCTTTAGGTTTTGAAGTAATGGAGGACAGCAGTCAGAGCTTAAATAAAGTTTTTAATAAAGCTGATCAGAAAATGTATATCAATAAGGGGAGAAAATAAAAGAGTTATTTATATTAGGTGCATTTTCTCTAATTGATGTTTATTTAGATAAGTATTTTTTAAATTTAAAAATTATCTCTAAAAATCTTAAAAACTGATGATTAAATTTTAGGTAATTTTAATTTATAGCGGGAGGAGAGAGATGACAAAAAAATATGATTCATATAGTTTGGTAAAATCATTATCCTATTCAATGGATTTAATCAGTAAAACTTTAGTCGGCCACCATAAAAGAGTGGCTTATATCAGCTACAGGTTTGGATTAGAACTGGGATTAGAAACTAAAGAAATGGAGAAGTTAATTGCAGCTGCTTTAATTCATGATCTCGGCATATTTTATTTAGATCAAACATATCATGATTTAAGTTTTGATAATGAAACTAATTATCATGCTGAAGTTGGGTTTAAATTAATTGAACAAAACGACCTTGATCTTGAGATAGCTGAGATTATTAAATACCATCATCATGATTATCCTAATAATCCAAATCAATTAAGCAGTATAATCCATCTTGCGGATCGAATAGCTGTTTTAATTTTAAATAAAAAGTCTATTTTAAATCAGATTGATCACATAATAGAAGTAATTGAGAATAATAAGGAGCGTTTTTGTCCAGATTCTCTAAAAATATTTTCGCAGTTAATAAATAGTGAAGCATTTTGTCTTGATATAGTTTCAGAAAAAGTTATAACAGAAAAGTTGGATAAATATTATCAAGATGTTGATTGGAAGATGAACATAGATGAATTTATTAAAATCTCTAAATTAATTAGTCATATTATAGATTTTAGGAGTCCATTTACCGCAACTCATTCTCAAGGGTTAGCTACAGTAGCACCTGCTTTAGCGAAAAAGTTTAATTACAGTGAAGATGAGTGTAAAGAAATTAAAGCTGCAGCTTATCTGCATGACATAGGAAAACTTAATGTACCAACTGAAGTTTTAGATAAAAAAGAACAATTGACAAAGTCAGAATGGAATATTTTAAGAACACATACATATTACACTTATCAGGCATTATCTACAGCTCCTGAATTATCTAGAATAAGGGATATAGCTGCCAATCACCATGAAAAATTAGATGGACAGGGTTATCCATTTCAACTTGATAAAAAAGATTTAAGTTTAAGTGAAAGAATCATGACGGTAGCAGATATTTTTACAGCTATTAGTGAGGATAGACCTTACAGAAAAGGAATGGAAGCAAACAAAGTTAAAAAAATCCTAACTGATATGAGCATGAATAATAAAATAGATAGAAATGTAGTAGAAATTCTTTTGGCTAATTATCAGGATATCAATAATCTGAGAATAAAAAAGCAAAAAGAAGCGAGATGTTATTATCGAAAATTTAAGAAAAAAATTGCTGACAAAGAATTATTTTGATTGTTTTAAAATCTCTAGCCAGGTTTTTATAATGGTATAAGCTGACAGACTTTCTGAGTGTAATAAATCAATTTGACTGCGATTATAAGCATTTAGGTGTTTATTTTTTCGAGAATTTGGTGTATCATTTAAGTAGTCCATAGTGTATACTTTCCTGTAATGTTTATTTTTTGTAGTAATTCAATTAATAATGTTTATTACTAATTCTAGTATCTATCATTATATTTTTTAATAGTTAACTAAGCGAGGCGAAAAAATTTGAAAAACAAACTATATCAGCAGCGAAAAAAAAGACAACAAAAAGCAGCGGTAATAATTTTTGCTTTAATATTTTTTTTATTCATTTTTTTAATCCAAATTGAAAATTTATTAGCCTATAGTCTTCTTTTGGGTTTAGTAATCGGATTTGCTATGCAGAAATCAAAAATATGTTTTACTGCAGCATTTAGAGATCCTTTACTTTTTGGTATGACTAAATTAAGCAGGGCTGTAGTTTTATCATTAATGGTTACAACTCTGGGCTTTGGGATAATTCAATTTTATCAGTTAAAAGCCGGCTTACCCTTAGCTGGTAAATTTTTAATTCCTGGTTTTTATATTCCAATTGGAGCTTTTATTTTTGGTCTTGGAGCTTCAGTTAGTGGTGGTTGTGCTTCTGGTACTCTTTTTCGTCTTGGTGAAGGTTATCAAATGCAGCATTTTGTAGTCATTGGTTTTCTCCTTGGTTCCTTACGGGGTGGTCTGGATCAAAGTTTCTGGAATAGCTTAACTTTTAGTGACAAAACATTTCATTTGCCAGCTATCTTTAATTGGACTCAAGGAATATTATTACAGCTTTTTTTATTAGCTATTATTTATCTCTTATTAATTATTAGAGAAGATAGAAGTTTATCATCTTTTTTTAGTGCTTTAACTAATTCATTTAACAGAGAAAATTATAAAGAAATATTATTGAAAATTAAAAGTATTATTTTTCATCCAATCAAATATTTAAATTATAATATCTGGCCTTATTGGATTGGAGCCTTAATTATAGCTACAGCAAATATATTTTATTTTTATTCAACCGGTCAGCACTGGAGAATAAGTAGTGGTTTTATGAATTTTATTTTCTGGTTTTTATCACTGTTTGGAATTACTTTTCAGAATATAAATTTTGAGATTATATCTCCATTTTCAGATTTTATATTTTGGTCTAATTTTGGCATAGTAGTCGGAGCTTTAATCAGTATTTTATTAACGGGTCGTTTTAAATTTAAAAAAATCAAAGATAAAAAACAGTTATTTTTAGCTCTCAGTGGTGGGTTTTTAATGGGTTATGGCTCAAGAGTAGCTTTAGGCTGTAATATTGGTGGTTTTTATAGTGCAGTTTCGTCATTAGCTTTAAATGGATGGTTATACCTACCTTTTGTTATTCTAGGTATATTTTTAGGCAGTAAATTCTTGAGCAAATTTATCGTGGGTTAAGATTTAAATAGTTATTGACATTTGTTTATAAATATTATATTGTATTATTTAGATATTACGATATTAAATATAATTAGGAGGATGATCAATGGAAAACATAGAATCAATGTACTATATTGAAACAAATCGAACGTTTAGCTTACTTAGAAAATATGCCTGGATTTTTACTTTAACTGTTGCTGTCGGAGGTCTCTGGTTTCCCAAACTTGGACTTTTGGTGCTGCCTGTAATTGCCGGACTATCTTTAACATCATTTTTCAAAGGCCGCTACTGGTGTGGTAATATCTGTCCCCACGGCAGTTTATTTGATTCAGTGCTGCTGCAGTTTAGTAAAAATAGAGAGATTCCACAATTTTTTAAATCAAAATTTTTAAGAATTGCTTTTTTTCTATTCTTCTCCTTTCAAATTGGAAGAAAATTAATTAATGTCATAAATATTTATGGTCAGGCCCCATTTTTGGATAAATTGGGCTTTATTTTTGTGGCCAGTTATTTAATGGTAACAGTTTTAGGTGGAATTACCTCTTATTTTTATTCTCCCCGTACCTGGTGCCAGTTCTGTCCGATGGGCAGTATCCAGCATTTAAGTTATAAGGCTGGTAAAAGTCTTGGAGTTAATAAGCAGACAGATGAGAAGGTGACAATAGAATCTACAGAATTATGTCATGAATGTGGAATGTGTGCCCGAGTCTGCCCGATGCAGCTGGAGCCATATTTAGAATGGAATCAGGATGGCCAGTTGGATAATGAAAGATGTATTCGCTGTAACACCTGTGTGGAAAACTGTCCGGCAGGGATTTTAGAAATTAAAAATAATGCAGCTGATGAATTTAATGTCTGGGAAGAAGGAGAATTAGATTATTATCACAAGGATAATATTAGAGCTAAAATTGAAAAGATCAGAGAACTTTCCGGAAATATCAAGGAATTTTCCTTTAGACTGCAGGAGCCTCCACAGATTGAAGTTGAGGCTGGTCAGTTTATTCTGGTCAAAGTTTCAGATAAACATCAAATGTATAGAGCTTATTCGATTGCCGGGATTGAAGATGATGGCAGTCTGATTAAAGTAACTGTTATGAGAATTACGGATGGTTATGGAACCAGCATTATTTTTTCAGACTTTGCAGAAGGTCAGGAAATTGAATTGAAGGGTCCAATGGGTCACGAATTGGTTGTAGATAAAGACGCCAAAAATGTGATGCTTGTTGGTGGTGGAATCGGAATTACTCCCTTTATTCCAATTGTTGAAGATCTAGTGCACAATGATAACCAGATTAAAAATGTAAAATTGATTTACGGAGTCAACAAAGAGGATCAGTTCCTCTATAAAGAATTTTTTGAAGAAATGGACGCAGAATCTAATAAATTTAACTTTGTGCCGGTTGTTGCCTTTGATGATAACTGGGAGGGTAAAAAGGGTTTTGTGACTGATGTTATGGATAAATATGATCTCAAGGATTATAAAATATATATGTGTGGACCGGGACCAATGGAAGCTGCAGCCAGACAGCTGTTAGCTAAAAAAGATTTTGATCAGGAAGATCTCTATGCAGAATCTACCTAATTTAGGACTGCAGCTCCTCCAGCTCATAAAAGAAAGAAAGAATCTCTGCAATAACAGTATACAATTCTTCGGGGATTTCATCTCCGATATTTAATTCAGCCAGAACCTGAACAACATCCTTATCTTCTTTGATCGGGATGTTTTCTTCTCTGGCTTTTTTTATTATCTGTTCTGCTATACTACCGCTGCCGCTGGCAATGATTTTAGGAGCCTGATCAGTATT
The DNA here is from genome assembly GCA_046260625.1 of Halanaerobium sp. Taxonomy (GTDB): domain Bacteria; phylum Bacillota; class Halanaerobiia; order Halanaerobiales; family Halanaerobiaceae; genus Halanaerobium. Next base: position 10,569 of record JBHEOV010000052.1, read on the forward strand.
TTGGTCATATTTTAAAGCAACTGTTTTTTTGATTTTAGGATTGTTTTTATCTACTGCCATTTTAATTACCTCATTTCCTGGCTGTTTTAGTAATAAATTTATTTTTATATTTTGATATCAATGTGTCGATACTGACCTTCCTCATCAAGATCATTGAGTTCACTTAAAATAATATTATTAAAAAATTGTCTTTTTTCTTCTTCCAAATTATCAAAGTTTTTAATCCGAACACTGTTAATATTAAAACCTTCTCTCTGCAGAGCAGACTGCAGTCTGCTAAAATTTTTCTCAATTAATTTTGCTGTTTCAGCACTTTCTGTAAAAAATGTTGTGTTAATACTATTTTGATTAACATTAACTTTAGTCTGGATCGGACCAATTTTTTCAAACTCCAGGATAAAAGAAATATTATAACCTTTTTTAGCCGTCTCACTTTCAGCTCCGGCTTCTTCTTTTTCCACTTTTAAAAGCAGAGAAGAGAGTTTATTATCTTTTAGCTGCAGCGGGATCTCTAAAGCCAGCATCAGCGGTGTATTCTGGTTCTGCTGCTGTAAGTTGACTAATTTCTGACCCAAAAGATTATCAGCAATTTTTTCTTTATTTTCTCCACCACTTTCATTAAAAAGAGATAAAATCTGATCCGAAATCTTGCTTTGAGCAGCAAGTTTTTCTGCTATCTGCTGAGCTGTATCATTTAGATTAACTGCTGCCTCGTTTTCACTAATCAGGGGTAAATCTGGATTATTTAAATTGCTTAAGATCTGGCTTTTTTCAGTTAAATTTTCAGCAAACTGAGAAATATTCTGCTCAAAATGAGCTGCTGTTTCTTTGATCAGGTTTTCAGTTAAAGGAAGCTGATTATTTTCCAAAAAAGAAAAGGCTTTTAAAAGAGCTGTTTTTTCAGCATTTCCCTCGAGATTATTGTTTGCCAGAAAATTATTTAAAATCTTAACTGTATTCTGATCAAAATTCTGGCTGAGGCTGTTTAAATTATTTAAAATAAGATTTTTAATTTCCTGGTCTAAATGAGAAAAATTATTTAAAATTTGAGAATTTAGACTGTTATTTTCAACCTGGACTGCAGCTGGCTGAGAAGCCTGTTCAGCTGCAGTTTGAACTTCGGTATTGTTAGCAGAGGTTTCTGAATTAATAGCTTCAGGATTGAGATTTTCACTAGTAGCAGCTTCTTGATCAACTAAATCCTGAGTCTGCTGGCCTAAATTATCAATATCTACTAAAGAATTTTTAAGTTCTCCCAAATCCAACTGTGCCAGCAGATTATTTAGTTGTTCCTTTGATAAAGAATTATCTGAAGCTATAAATTGTTCTAAGTTAGAACTCAAATCACCATTATTATTAAAAACTGAGCGCAGGGCGTCAACAAGTTTTTCGGAAAAAGGCAGGCCATTGTTTTCTAAAAAAGCAAAGGCTTTAATCACTGCCATCTTATCTTCAGCAGTTGTGGCAGGATTATTGTCCAGATACTGCAGCAGATTTGCCACAGTCTTTTCATTTAAAGGCATCTCCATTTTAGCCCAGCTGTCTAAAAGCATTTTCTGAGTGTCGTCTTCTAAAGAAGCCAAAAGCCGGAAAATTTCTGGTAAAAGCTCAGCATTTTCACTTTTTGCCTGACTCTCATCAGTGCTGATATTATCAGTATTTAAGGCCTGTCTTAAGATTCCTATATCTAGTTTTCTAATTGGTGCTAAACCATTCAAATCCATTAATGCCACTCCCTGCTTATAAAAATCTAACACTTACTCTTTCAATTCTATAAAATTAATTGAATTCCTTTAAAATCTCATATATTATTATAACAGAGGCTAAAAACATTTTCAGCGTTTAAGCTTAAGTTTTATCTAATAAAAATTTAAATAAGTATAAATAACAAATAGAAAGAGGAGGAGGCAAACTATGTCAGATAAATGTGGAAATTGTGGTTGTGGTTCTGATAATTCTCATGCTAACTGCGGCAGCAATGAACTGAAGCAAGAAGAATTAGAAGAGATTATCAAAGAAAAAAGTGAACACAGCAGGAATTTTACTGTTGAATATAGAATTAAGATAGAAGAGATGGAATGTGCAGCTGAAGAATTAATAGATAGAGTTAAAGCCTATACAGGAATTGTTGAAAAAGTTGAGTTTACTGAAAAAGAGCTTATAATATCCTATGATGACCGTTTAATTACTCCGGCTGAGATTTCTCATTTAGTCCAATAAAAGAAAAGAGGGGATTTAAATGTTAAGCCACGAAATTGATTATGAGATTATTGGTGATGACATGCAGGTAGTTGAAGTGGAGCTTGATCCTGAGGAAACTGTGATTGCAGAAGCTGGGGCCATGAACTGGATGGATGATGGAATTTCTTTTGAAGCTAAAATGGGTGATGGAACTGAAGTTGATAAATCTATTCTGGGTAAAATTTTTGGTGCTGGAAAAAGAGTAATTACAGGTGAGTCAATATTTATAACTCATTTTACAAACAGGGATTACGGCAAAAAGAAAATTGCTTTTGCTGCACCTTATCCCGGTAAAATAATTGATTTAGAATTATCAGAGCTGCCCTTAAATCAATTTACCTGTCAGAAAGATGCTTTTTTATGTGCTGCTCTGGGCACAAAGGTTGATATTACCTTTAATAAACGTTTTGGTAGTGGCTTATTTGGCGGAGAAGGCTTTATTCTGCAGAAATTAAGTGGTGATGGCAGAGCTTTTGTGCATGCTGGTGGAACGGTGGTCAAAAAAGAGCTGAAAAATGAAAAACTTAAAGTTGATACAGGCTGTCTGGTTGGTTTTACAGCCGGAATTGATTATAATATTGAAAGAGCAGGTGAGTTGAAATCGATGATTTTTGGTGGTGAAGGCCTATTTCTGGCAACTCTCGAGGGTACAGGCACTGTTTATCTGCAGAGTCTGCCATTTTCTAGACTTGCTGATAGAATAATTAAAAGTGCTCCCAGACTCTCAGGTAAGAAAAAGGGAGAGGGTTCTGTTTTAGGTCAGCTTGGAAATATGCTGGATGGAGATAATTTTTAATTAAATTGTAATCTGTTTAACTTGCAT
>JBHEOV010000053.1:0-13535 GCA_046260625.1 Halanaerobium sp.
GACCAATAAATTTCAATTCTGCATCAAAGTTACCCACCAGAGATCCATAATTAAAATAAAGATTCTGTCCTTCTAGAGCTAAATCCCAGGTGTTTTCTAAGTCAAAAAAGTTGAGGCTGCCGGTGGCAGTAAAATTGCCATCAACAAAGCGACCTTTTAAATTTTCTAGAACAGCACTTCCCTGATTAAGATTAATCTGAGCCTCTAGATCTTCTATTGGATCACTGAGCCCCAGCTCTAAATATTCAGCCGCCATTTCGATTTCTCCTCCAAGCTCCGGAGATTCAAGATCCCCTTCAGCTCTGAAAGCACCATTAATACTGCCAGAGGCGGAATAATCTTCGCCCAGAAAAGAAACTAAAAACCCTAATGGCAGTTCTTTGAGATTTGAACTCAAATTAAATTGATCATCAATAATAGAATAACTACCATCTGCTGTCAGTTCTCCTCCAGCTCTGAAATTAATGCTTTCTGAAGCTGAAAATCTTCTGTTACTTTCCAGGAGTATTTCCCCCTCCAGTAACTCTAGCTGATTATTATTAACACTTAATTCCTGCAGCTGGTGGCTGAGTCTCAAAATTGGAGATTCCAGACTACCTTCAATACTACCACTAAAATCTAACAAACTTTTTAAGTTCAAATTAAAATCATACTGTTTGGAATTAAAATCAAGAGCAAGCTCTGAAGCTTCGAAATCAAGGTCCAGATTTTCGGTTATTGTACCATTTAAGCTTAAACCTCCGGAGCCAGCCTCAGAATTCGCACTGATATCCACCTGAGCCTGATAATCAAGTCCCTGTGAAATCAAGTCTACAGAACCAGCAAAAATTAAATCCTCGGTCAGTGGATATAAATCAACAAATTTGAGACTTAAATCACGGCTGGGAACTTCCAGCAGCTCAAGTTTTAATTCTGTTTTAACTTGATTACTCAAATCAAAAACTTTACCATTCAAATTATAACTGCCGGAATCAACATTAAAATTAAAACGATCAACTAAAATTAACTCTTCCTTTATTTTAAAGCTGAATGAATTATCCTTAATTTCAATCCCCAGTTCAGCAAAACTTAAATCTTTTGAATCAAGTTTAAAATCAAAAACTGCATCTTCCAGCTTACCTCTTAGTTTCCCATTTAAAGCAAGATTTCCATTTAGTCTTTCAGCAGCAGACTGATAATTATTTAAATAACTGGCAGGTTCAAAACCAGTAAGCTCAAGCTCAATATCAAAGCCCCGACTTAAATTATAAGTACCTGCAGCATTAAGTTTTAAGTTCTGCTGTTCTGCAGTTAAACTATTAATTATAAAATCTCCATTAGCTCTACTAATATCTGCCTGTAATTTAGAAAATTCAATTTCCTGACCGTCAAATTCCAGGATACTGTTATCAGCTTCCAGGCCAAAATCAAGATTGTAATCGGCTAATTTACCACTTAAAACTGCCCGCATCTGAACTTCGCCACTTAAAGGCAGCTCCTGCTGACTGAAGTCTGCTAGATCCTGAAAATATAAGTTTTGACTGCTTAAACTCAAATCAATTTCTGCTTCTCCCAGCTGTGAAAGGTTTTTGATCTCACCTGCTGCAGAAATTGAAGCCTCTTCTATTTGAGCCTGAAAATCATTTATTTTTAGATCATCATTTACATAAACTGCAGAAAGTCTGATGTCTTCCAATAAATATTTTTCATATTTTGCTTCTTCCATTTTTAAACGCATATTAACAGCTGGCTGCTTAAAATCCTCAGTAATTGAACCTTCCAGATAATCCAGGTTGGGATTAAGCTCAGCCAAAAATTCTGATTTAGGAGCTAAAAATTCATTTAAAATAGCCGCTTCTAAATTTTGAGCTGCATAGCGAAGCTGAAATTTTTCAGCCTCCAAATCAAGCTCTCCCATTAAATCAAGACGGCCGTAATCAGAAATCATTTTAAAAGAATTAAACATAAGCTTCTTTTCTGTATACCAGAATGAACTATCAACTTTAAAATTCGATCCTGACTCTGCTGTTTTAAAAGATAAATTTAAGTCTCCACTTGCTGACAACTTCTGTTCTGTACCGTAGAGCCCTGCAGCATCAACCCTTAAATTCAAGCGCTCATCTTTTATTTTCTTTAAATTTGAAAGATAATCATTTCCAGCAAAAAATTGAAGCTGATCCAGCTCAGTCAGTAGAGATTCAGTCAGCAGAAAATCTGATGCCTCTGCAGTTAGCAGATAATTTTCTTGATCAAAATCATAGCTTCCCTTTAAAGCAAGCTTATTTTGATCAGCCAGTAAAAACTCAGCTTTATTTAGAAAAAATTCTTCCCCATCCAGCATAAAAGAAATATCTGCCGAATCCAAATCTATATATTCAGCTTTTAATTCAGCTGCTGAAATTTCTGCAGCCGCAGTTTGAAGCTGATTATTTTCTGCACTCAAGTTTAAATCAAAATCAAAAGTACCTTCATTTAGGTATGGTGATAAAAAATTATAATTAAAATAAAATTCTTCAGCCTCCGCTTTTAATTGATAATTTAGGGATTGATCAATTTTCAAACTCAAAGTAAGCGGATTCTGATCAATAAAAATTCTATTTTCACTTAAAGCAATTTTTAATTCAGGTCCTTCTGCCCGAATATCTAAACGGGGAGAACTTATATTTATATTTTCAGTTTCGCCCTGAGCATAATTATAGCCGCTCTGCAGCTTTAAATCCTCAATTTCCAGCTGACTCTGGTAATTATTGAGTTTATGATCTTTAAAAATAATTTCTCCCCTGGCAGAGGCGAGACCTCTAAGCTCCTTTAAATCAAGCTCAAAGTTTTGATAATCAAAACTGCTTTGAGGCAGAAGACTGGTCACATTTTCCAGCTCAAAATCTTCTCCCTTAAAATAGATACTGGCATCAGCCTGATCTTTAATAAACTTTAGATCCAGACTGCTTAACTCAATATCCCTAAACTGCTGCCTATTTGCTAACTGCAGTTTTTTTAGCTTTACTCCAGCAGAAACACTTAGCTCATAACTATCAGTATTAGCCGCTTCTATACCAAGCTGCAGGTCTGAAAGTTCAAGCTCAAGCTCAGCTGTATTAATAGTAAAATTCGAATTTCTAATGTTGACATTTAAATCAGCAAAAAAATCCGGCAGACTGAGAGCCGACAGTAGCTCTTCATAATTTAAATCAGGTCTTTCATTAGCTCTATCTGGAGCAGATAGACTCTGATTTAAATCAAAAAAATCTCCCTGAACTTTTATCTCAGCAGCAAGAAGCTCTACAAATTCAACTTTAACAATTTCTTCCTCATTAAAGTTTAAACTGTAGTCAAGGTTGAGATTTTTGCTTTTAAAAGAGTTCCCATTTTCTGCAGTAAATTCAAAATCTTCGAGGCGAATCCGATTTAGAGGCCACAAAGAGACAGAGCTGAAAGAAATATCACCTGAAAATCTTTCTTCCAGAAAAGCAATAATATCCTCTTTAAAAAATTGAGGGAGGCCGCTTAGCAAACTTAAAAAATAAGCTGAGATAAGCAGTAAGATCAGCACTCCCAATAGATATTTTATTTGCTTATCCATTTAAAAACCTCCAAAAATCTATGAGTGTGTTTACTGCTTTTCCCTATTGTTATTTTCTGATTCTGAAGCTGAGTTGTTTTCAGCTGCCTCTAAAATTTCCAGATCAAGATTTAGACTTCCTTCCAGCACATATCCAGTAGAATGCCGCTCTTTTATTTCCTCTTCCATTTCTCCATAATTTCCGGCTTCTTCTCGATTCTGCTCCGCATTTTCCATATTCTCATCATCTTCTTCATCTTTAGCGAAATTTTCTCTGGGAGCTTCTTCACTGCTCTCCTGATAAATAGGAGCTGCATAGGAAGGATAAAGCTGTAAGATAAGATCATTATTATCCGGTGAATCTAAATAAGAGTCCAACATCGATTCAAAACTTTTATGACCCGAAATTTCAGCTTCATTTAAACCACCCTGACTCTGCATTGGAGCGGTTTCATCCGGTCTCATTGTCTCACCTGTATAGCCGCCGTCAATAAAGAGAGTTGCTATACCTGGCTCCACATCTTCTGGAACTTTCATATTTAATATTTTTGTCTCTGTGCCATTACGATAGCGGTGTAATGTAACTTCTACTTGCAGCTCATCTCCAGGATATATCTCCTCATTTAATACTTTTGCTTCCTGAATTAAAGCTACACTATCACTCCGATTGAAATCTAATTCCAATCTGATATCAATCAGATTTATTTCTTTGAACGGGTTGGTTAAAATAAGATCTAACAATTGAGAAAAATCATAGAGAGCCATACTGCCAATATCATTCTGACTGTAATACATATTAGTAGATTCTACCTGAAGCTCGGGCAGTCCTCTGCCCATAATTTTTAGTTTGGACTCAGCTGAACCCGGTCCAATTCTGTCGAGAGCTGAATCTACTGCCTGCAGAGCTGCACTGTTTGAAAGGGATGAAAATAAATATTCATCATTAATAATCTGCAGACTCACCTCTCTAAGCAGCTGCCCATTTTCGGAAATCGAAATATAAAGGGGGGTAATTCTGGGATAAGTATCAATTCGGCCTGCAATCCCGGCTCCCCTGTCCTGAGTCACTGAACCCAGAAGTCGATTATAAGGTGAGCCCAGTTTAAAAGGCTGCTCCGAACTTGGAATAACTGCATTGATATGAGCTCTACTCAAAAGATAGTTTACCTCACCGCGATTGGTAAAAGGATGACCAAAAGCCAAAAATTGTCCCTGATCAACATAAGTTAAAGTACCAATTGAGGCTACACTTATATCTCCTCGAACCAACTGTGCTGCAACAGCTTCTCCAGGTTCAGGTCTTTCATTGCTCTTATCAGCTTCTTCAATCCCCGAACTTGGTATAACATCTAAATTTAATTCGGCCAGATTTTTTTCCAGTCTATCTAAAGCTCTACCACTAATTCCGCTGACCATTATTGGGCTTTCGGATTTAATGATTTTTTCTTCTGGAGCGAATTCTTTCAGATCAATATCTAAATCACTAAAATCACCACTGCTTTTTTCAATATTATTATCTTCCAGCAGCTTCAGCATTCTTTCGATTGGTGTTACCAGACCAAAACGGTGGTCACTATTATTCCATCCATAACCGATTGCACCGATTATTTTATCATTGAGATAAATAGGACTCCCACTCATCCCGGCAGCTATACCACCATATTCTTCTACTTTGTCACCGGTTAGTTTAATTAATATTAAATTTTCATCCAGACTGCGGTTATCTAATACATCTATAATTTCTATCTCAAATTTTTCGATTTCACTGCCGGAAAAGACAGTCTTCCCATAACCTGTCATTCCCGCTTCTACTTCAGCTAAAGGCATAATTTTTTCTGCAGCAAGTACTGGGGCGTTAGTAAGAATTAAGACTATTAAAATGTAGAATAAAACTTTTTTTATGTTTTTTTTCAATTTTAATCACTCTCCAGTTACTTTTACGACAAAATTCCCTGATCACCTGTACTTAATACATTGGAAATTTTATCTAATTCATTTAAAGCCTTTCCTGTTCCTTCAGCTACACAGACTAAAGGATCATCAGTTACAAAAGCACCAACCTCTGTCCGATCACTGATGAACTTATCAACCCCTTCCAGCAGTGAACCTCCACCGGTCAAAATAATACCCTTCTCTACAATATCAGCAGATAACTCAGGTGGTGTTTTTTCTAATACTCTTCTGGCAGCATGAGCAATATTATCTAAAAGCTCTTTAAATGCTTTATGGGTTTCTTGAGCCGAAAGTTCTATATGTCTTGGTAAACCTGTCATCAAATCTCTACCCTTAACCTCATATTTAGCAGAATAATTTGGATCAGCACTACCAATATTTATTTTAATTTCTTCAGCTGTAGATTCCCCAATAACTAAGTTATAATTTTCTCGAACATAGCGTACCAGAGCCTCATCAAATTTGTCACCACCAACACGGATTGATTCCCCAACAACTATTCCTCCCAGCGAAAGAACCGCAATTTCTGTTGTCCCTCCACCGATATCAATAACCATATTACCTTCAGCCTTCTCAATTTGAAGCCCAGCTCCGATTGCTGCTGCTACAGGTTCTTCAATCAAAAATGCTTTACGTGCACCCACCTGAACAGCCGCCTCTAAAACAGCCCGGCTTTCTACACCTGTTACTCCTACAGGAATACAGACCATAATCAGAGGTTTAATAAATCTACTTTTGACCCCTACTTTTTTGAGAAAACTCTTCAGCATTAATTCTGCTACTTCAAAATTTGCTATCACACCATCTTTTAGCGGTCTGACAACTTCAATATTTGCTGGAGTTCTTCCCAGCATCCGTCTGGCTTCTTCGCCAACTGCAATCACCTTGTTTGTATCTTTATCAAGAGCTACAAATGAGGGTTCCTGTAAAACAATCCCCTTATCACTCTCATAAATAATTACTGTGGCTGTTCCTAAGTCAATTGCAATTTTTTTACTAAATCTATTCAAAAGATTCAATAGTATACTCCTCCCATATTAAAAACCTGTCTTACTTTTAAAAACTTACCATAATTAAACTAAATCAATTGAAAGCTACTATAATATAAATTCTCTAAAAAAAGAGTAATTCCTGCAGCTTAAATTTCATGATTCATTCTTCTACTTCTCCGGATCTAATAACTGCTTCCTTGGTAAATAAAGGACCAAAAATTTCTGTTAAAGCAGCAGTTAAAATAACCATATTAAAAATCATCAAAGATGTATCTGGTATCTGTGTAAACTGTTTCTGCACAGAAAATGCAAGTGCAATGGCAACTCCACCCTGAGGAAATAAACCCAGGCCAATATATTTTTTAACTACAGGAGCTGCATCCGAAAAATGACCGGCTAAAATAGCGCCACCATATTTACCAACAATTCTAAAAACTAAAAAAACAAGTGCTGTAATTAAAAAGGCCGCAGAACCCATCTGAGAAAAACGAATTTCGGCACCTGCAAAGATAAAAAACATAGCGTATAACGGGATGGTTAAAGTATCGAGATATTCCGAAATTTCAAGATTCTTTTCCGCAAAATTTCTGATTGCAAAACCGAGTGCCAGATTGGCAATTAAGGATGACAGTCCAAAAACCAGGCTGACAGCTGAACTGAGTACTACTGAAGTTAAAATAGCTACAACCTTTTTCGTTTTATCATCAACCATACTGATATAATGCTGAGTTAAATAACCAATTACCAGTCCAATTAAAATTGCTGCAGATATTTCGATGACTGGAGTCAGTAAAATCTGATATGAAAGTGCTTTTCCTGTACCAATAAACATCATAGCAACCGGACTGATTAGAGCAAAAAGAATTAAAGCCAGTGTATTATCTAAACCAACAACTGCCATCAAGGTCGAACTTAAGGGCCCTTCTGCATTATATTCCTTTAAAACCATTATTGTTGAAGCCGGAGCTGAGGCAGCAGCAATAGCTCCCAGCAGCAGTGCCATATGAATAGGTGCACCAATTAAATAAACCGCGAGAGCCGAAACAAAAGCACCCCCCAGCGCTTCAAAAATAGTAATTATATAGATACTTTTGCCAAGTCTTTTAAAAGTTCTCAGCGAAAGTTCACTCCCAATGGTAAATACTATAAAAGCCAGTGCAATTTGAGTAATATAATCTAACTTTATGATTAAAAACTCATACCAGCTGTGAAATTCACTTTCCAGAAAAGGAATCAAATTTAAAATATCAGGACTAATTAATATCCCAAACAATACATACCCTACTACTATCGGCAGACTGTATTTTTTCGAAACAATTATCGCAATCATAGCCAGAACCAGAAAAAAGGCAATTAAATAAATTGCTCTTGTCTGCAGCTCGTTAACATGAAACCATTCCTGCAGATATTCGAGTTCTATAGCTGTTTCTACTCTATTTTCCATTCTCACACCTCATTATAGAATATCAATCTTAAAATGAAATTAAAATTATTACAATCATTCTATTGAACCTCTGTCAAATTACTAAATTTTTCCCTCACCTGACTGAATAACAGCATATTTTGTTAAAAGCGGACCGACCACTTCTGTTAAAGCTGCTGTTAACAATAAGGTGTTAAAAATAACTAAGCCAATTTCTGGTGCTTCTGCATACTGCTGCTGGACTGAATAAGCCAGCGCAATAGCAACACCACTCTGGGGAAGTAAACCCAGACCAACATATTTTTTGACAGATTCAGAAGCATCAGATATTCTGGCAGCAAAAGTTGCTCCCCCGATTTTCCCGATACTTCGGGCAATAAAGTAAATTGCCGCTATCAATAAAAAACTCAGAGATCCCATTTCTGAAAAACGAATTTCCGTCCCGGCTATAATAAAAAACATCGCATAAAGTGGAATAGTCAATGTATCAAGATATTCTGAAACCTGAAGGTTCTTTTTGGCAAAATTTCTAACTGCAAAACCAACTGACATATTAGCTATTAAAGCCGAAAATCCAAAATAAACAGACACGGATGAGCTCAAAAGAATCATTGTAATTAAAGCCAAAATCTTTTTTGTTTTTTCTTCATAACTGGTAATTAAAAACTGACCAAGATAACCAAAAAGCAAACCAACTATCACTGCTCCAAAAATCTCAATTAAAGGCACCAGAAACATTTCCTGATAATGCACAACCGCCTCTCCTTTAAATAACGAATAGGATAAAGGACTGATCAGACTAAAGACAATTAATGCTATCGCATCATCTATACCAATAACAGCCATAATAGTTGAAGTCAGCGGACCTTCTGCATTAAACTCTTTTAAAACCATTACTGTTGCTGCCGGTGCGGTTGCAGTAGCTATTGCTCCCAGCAGAAGTGCCATATACAGAGGCCAGCCAAATAAATAAATTGCAAGAGCCACCAGTGCAAAAGCTGCAATTGACTGAATTACTACTATATAGTATATACTTTTCCCCAGCCGCCTGATCTGCTTAATTGAGAGTTCACTACCAATAGTAAAGGCAATAAAGGCAAGTGCTATTTTAGTTATATAATCTAGATCTGCCAGCACAAAGCTATAAAATTCAATATCAATAATCGGAACTAATGCTACAATATCAGGGCTGAGCATGATTCCCAAAAAAACATAACCAACTACAATTGGTACTTTATATTTTTTTGACAGCAGCACTATCAAAAAAGACAGCAAAATAAAAAATGATATCATATATATCTCTTTTTCAGAAATACTGTTTAATCTCAGCCATCTTTCGACATCCATAAAATCAAAAGAAAACTCTGTTATATTCATTTTCTCACCCCGATTTTAACCTATCCTCTTATAAAATTATTGAATTATTAAATAGCCTCTCAAACTCAAACATTAATCCCGACCCACTATTCTGAATCACCCTCGGCCTCATCTAATAAGTAATGGAGTAGATTGGATCTTTCGATAAAACCTCTTAAATAACCCTGATCATTAATTACAAAGATCAGTGATTCTTTATTATTCAGCATAATATCAGCGATCTTTTTCATATCACTATTTTCTTTGACTGCATCCCGGTTACGGGCCATATATTTTTCCACCTTTTCGTCCTTAACATACTTTAGATTCTCCACAGCTTCATTAACCTCATAGAAAAGACGGCTGCTGTCTAAAAATCCAAAACTTTCGGGGATTATATTTTTAAGAATATTATTACTGTAGATTGTTCCAACAAATATGTTCTGGTGGTCTACAACCGGCAGTACAGACTGCTCTGATCTATACATCAAAATTATAGCCTTGCGGATACTGTCATCCGGAGTAACTGAATTCATAGTCCGGATCATATATTTTTTTACCTTACTCATTTTTTACACCTCCAGCTTATTAATTTCCAGTCGATCTAGATGAGAATTATAATCTTTTCGATCATCTAAATAAATTTCTTTATTCTCTGCTATCCACAAAGCAGCAGCTCCTCCTCTGCGATTTGCTTCTAAAAAATCAAAGTTATCTGTTTTAAAAGCATAATCTAAATAGGCAGAATTATAGGCATCACTGGCCCCGAGCCAGTTAATAATACAGTAACCTCTGGGAGATAGTTGATAGACTGTGCCATCCTTATCAAAAAGAAGGCGGTCACAGTGAAAAGGAACCATTACTCTTTTGGCACCCATTTCCTGAATCTTCTTACCTGCTTTAATATAATCTTTTTTATCATTCATCTCCACATCTAGAATAGTTTTATGATGTTTAAAATAAGGAGTTACAACATCTGGTTCTGATTCTAATGCCAGTTTTAAGGCTTCACCACTTGCCTGCAGAAATACATGTTTACCCTTCTTTTTGGCAATTTTTATTAAACGCTGATAAATATCAAAATCTACACCTTCTGGCACCGAGCCTGCCATCAAAATACAGCCGCTTTCAGAAATTGATCTTTTAAAGCGAACTATTAATTCATCAACCTCTTCTTTTTCTACTCTAAAGGTATAATCATTATACTGAGTATAGGTTGCAGGTTCACGCCCTATTATTTTTACATTATTTCTAACTTCACTTTCAGTGTGAATATAATTACTGATAATATCATGTTCCTGTACCATCTTTTCGAAGAATAATCCCTGTTTGCCGCCGATAAAACCGATGTTTTGTACATCTTCATACCCCAGTTTTTTAAAGTTAATGGCACTGATCAATCCTTTACCACCCGGATAAATTTTTAAATGTTCGTCATCATAAATAAATTGATTTTTCATTACCTCATTTTTTTCCACAAAATATTCGCGGTCAATCGCCGGATTTAATGTTACTGTTGTAATCATTGTTTCACCACCTTATTTTTTTAAAAACAAAATTAATTTTTAAAACAGAAAGCCGCTGAAATATCAGCGGCAGGTTTTATTTACTCAGATACTTTACTTATTGTTGCTCCAACTTGACAGAGCTTCTTTTCTATATTTTCATAGCCCCGCTCTACATGGTAGATATCCTTGACTTCTGTTTGACCTTCGGCAGCCAGCCCGGCCAGAATAAGTGCAGCTCCTGCCCTCAGATCTGTAGCCCTTACTTCGGCACCAGTTAGCCGTCCAGGTTTGATGAGAGCACTGTGACCATCAATTTTTATTTCAGCTCCCATTCTCTTCAATTCGTCTACATGCATAAAGCGATTTTCCCAGACTGTCTCAATAATTAAACTCGTCTCATCAGTCTGCGTCAGTAGAGCCATCATCTGTGACTGCATATCTGTAGGAAAGCCGGGATACGGTAGAGTCTTAACATCAACAGCCTTCAAGTTTTTACCAGCTTTAACCCTGACCCCTGCTATATCCTCTTCAACAGTAATCCCCATCTCATGCATTTTAGCAATCAGGGGTTTTACATGTTCAGTCAGCACATTGCGCACAAAAACATCTCCGCCAGTGATAGCAGAAGCTATCATATATGTACCAGCCTCAATTCGATCAGGTATAATCCGATGCTCAACACCGTGCATCTCATCTACACCTTCGATTTTGACTATATCTGTTCCAACACCTTTAATTTTAGCCCCCATTACAGTTAAGAAGTTGGCTAAATCTACAATTTCAGGCTCACGGGCAGCATTTTCAATTATAGTTTTTCCTTCAGCCCGGCTGGCAGCCATCATAATATTAATAGTTGCTCCAACACTGGGGTAATCGAGATAAATATCGGCTCCTTTTAACTTATCTGCCTTAACATCTACAACTCCGTGGTCTAAATTAACCTCTGCACCAAGAGCTCTAAAGCCTTTAAGATGCAGATCAATAGGACGGTTTCCTATATTACAACCTCCGGGAAGTGTGGTTCTGGCATGTCCTTCCTTGGCCAGCATAACTCCCAGTATATAATAGGAAGCACGCAATTTTCGTGCTAAGTCATGATCAGCCTCTGTTTTATTAACAGCAGTTGGATCGATTTCTATCCGATGCTGATCTCTTTTAATTTTTGCTCCCATATCTTCAATAATGCTGCATAAATTTGTCACATCTCTAAGTCCTGGAATATCTTCTAATACTACCTGGGAATCAGCAAGTAATGATGCTGCTATAATCGGCAGCGCAGCATTTTTTGCTCCCCCAACTTTAATTTCTCCATTGAGTGGATTCAAACCTTCAATAATATACTTTTCCACCTCTAAAAGCCCCTTTCTAAATAAATGATGCCTTTAAAGGCCGCATCAAATCTTATCATTGTCAAATGACAGTTATTTTTTTTGGCAGCCTATACAATCTGTACCTGTTAATTTATCGAATATGCCGGCTTTCTTATAATTGATTTTTTCTTCCGGCGCTTTTTCCATTAATTCCTTCCAACAATCACTGCAGAGTAAAGAACCTGCATTCTTTATAATGTTATCAGATATACCTTTTTTTTGCAACTTTTCTTCGCGATCTGAAATTGCTCCAATTTGCTGTGAAACCGCATCTTTTCCAGCAACTGCCAGTGCTACATTTCCCCGGAATTCTGGAGAGTTTTTTCTGTTGAATCTAACTCCCTCTTCTCGGGCCCAATCAATATAGTCTGAAATATGTTTTTTATCGATATCGCCTCTAATAATCAGCTTAGCTGCCTCTTTATTTTTTAAGGCCTCTTTGATTTCTGGATATAAGGCCGTCTCTTTAATCTGAGCTTCTGTTAGATAAGCAATAACTCGTTCTTCATATTCACCTAAAAATCTATTTTTTTCACCTTTTTTTATTTCAGTAGGACCAAAAGCTCCTTCGCGAGCTGTTTTTTCTAATTTGCTTTCATTGTTGTTATTCATAACTCTGACCTCCTGTTAATATTTTAACACTTTCAGAGCGAGATGTACACCTACCGTTTGCTGAACCAATTTATGGAAAATAAATATTATTATAAATCTGTGATGCTCAGTCAGGATGAAAATATTCTTAAACTAACATCAATTTCAGATAAAGATAAAGAGCAGCGGTTAATTGAAAATCATTTCGATCTAATTTTTAAGGGAGTGAACTGAAAAGGGGCCCTAATTAGGGCCCCTTAATTTTATATTAAATTTTCTGACCGAAACCACCCGACTTTTTTCGACAAAAATCGGGTGGTTTACGGTACGTGTACATAAATTTCCATAAATTGGTTCAGTTATAAACGATCATAACCGTGATCATGATGTCCGGCTGCTTTAAGGCGGGCCAGAGAACGCTCATAAGCTGCTTCTGCCCGAGCGAAATCAACATTTTCATGATCTTTTTCCAGCTTTTCTTCTGCTCTATCTCGAGCTGATTTAGCACGATCAACATCAATCTCTTCCGGCAGCTCGGCAGTTCGAACAACCAGATTGATTCGGTCCGGTTGAACCTCCATAAACCCCTCACTGATCGCGATTTGAACTTCTTCGCCATCCTTAACAACTTTAACAACACCAATCGTCATTGGTGTGACTAAAGGAGCATGTTTGGGCCAGATACCAATCAAACCATCAATTGCAGGCCCTTCCAATTTATCTATTTGTTCACTATAAACCAATTCCTGTGGTGTTACTACATCAAGCTGAATTTTTGGTGCAGCAGCCATGGGCTACTCACCT
>JBHEOV010000054.1:0-13053 GCA_046260625.1 Halanaerobium sp.
CTGCATTATAAGGCCTAAGGAAATACCTTTTGTTGGACCAAGGCCTAAGAACTCAAGCTGGACGGTCGCCAGCATGGTACTATTAAACTGCTGAATAAAGACCATAAATACATAAGAAAACATATTTGAAGCAATATCTTCTTTTAATATTCTACCAACACTTAAAGCAGAAATTCTGGATAAAGAAACATATTCCTCATTTTTAAGTGAAAGTGTCTGTGATCTGACTGCTCTGGCTGTCCAGGGCCAGGCTGTAAGAGCAACAATCACTGCAATTACAAAGACTCCCCGCACCTCTAAAAAGGCAGCAATTACAATCAGTAAAGCCAGTTGAGGAATAACAACAAAGATATTTGTCAGCATCATTAATAATTCATCAAAAATTGTGCCTCCATAATAACCGGCTAAAAATCCAATTATACAGCCCACTAAAGTAGCAATTGTCCCTGCTACAGCACCAACTAATAATGTGGAGCGCAGACCATAAACGGTTCTGGTAAAAACATCCCTACCATCAATAGTAGTGCCAAAGAAATGATCACTGGATGGAGGCAGATAACCCTCTCCTGCATATTCACTATATTCATATGGTGATAACAGCGGTCCAAAAGCTGCCAGCATAAATACAAAGACAACTACAGTCAGACCAAAAATAACTTTTTTATTTGATAAAGCATAATATAAATTTTCATGTTTTGCCCAAAAATCTTCAAACATTGCTACACCTCCTCAGTAAATGACAGTCTTACTCGTGGATCAATAAACATATAAACTATATCTACAGTAAAGTTTGCTACTAAAACCATTGTTACAATGGTTAAGAAAATACCCTGCATTAAAAAATAATCCTGGTTTTGAACTGCATCAAGCAGCATTCTACCAAGGCCGGGGTAATTAAATACAACCTGTACAGTAATTGCTCCACCAACTATTCTACCTAATCTGAGAGCAAGACCTGTCACCTGAGGTAGAACTCCATTTCTAAATCCATACTTACGGATTAATTTCTTAGAAGAACCAAGTGTTTCCATATATTTAGAATAATTTGAACTCTTCTCATACATAATCATATTCCGCATACCGATTGCCCAGCCTCCAAGCTGAACCAAAAACATGGTGAAAAACGGTAAAAACCAGTGATGTAAAAAGTCCTGAATAAAACGCCAGTTCAAACCCGGACTTTCAACTGAACCGTATGCTCCACTGATCGGGAACCAACCCAGAACTACCCCAAAGAAAAAGGCCACCAATCCAGCCATCCAGAAATACGGTGAGGATGCCAAAAAATAGAAAAATGGCATTGTTGATTTATCGACTTTTTTATCAGTTCCAGAATAAGCACCCAGTTTATTACCAACTATCCAGCTTAATATAATTGCGGGTAATAAAACAGCAAGATCATAGACTATTGCTCTTTTTATAATATCTAGGACTGGAGTTGGAAACTGAATAATTGAAATTCCAAAATCAAGCGTGAAAACTGATTTCCAAAAATTTGCATACTGCTGCAATAAAGGTTGATCAAGATTAAATAACAATGTCAGCTGACCTTCTAATATTTCTCGTCCACCCTCCATCCCAGAAAAACGTGATAAAAGTGATTGAATTGGATCACCAGGCATCATTCTCGGTATAAAAAAGTTAATTGTTACTGCGAGAATAAAGGTTATTATATAGACTATTATTTTTTTGCGTAAATATTTACCCATTTTTACTGCTCCTTTCTAAAGAACAGGCCCGATAAAAATATCGGACCTGTTTATTTAGTTATTTAACTATTTACTTTTACTCAGCTGGTTCAATTCCAATTAAGGTATCAATCATACCTAACTGATAAGCATTACCCCAACTTACAGGAATACCATATGGATCATCTTCACTAGGCCAGTTGGTCCAGTACTCTGTTGTCTGCTGAGCCCAGAGTCCATTATGCCATAAAGGTACACTTGGCATATCTTCTAATAATGTCTCCTGAATATCAGAAGCTAGTTCCTGCTTTTCAGCTTCATCATCAGTCATGTTGAACTCATCAATTTTTCTAAATAACTCAGGGTTGTCATAAGCTCCCCAGTTACCACTACTGATTTGTTCTCCATGGATATTTTCGTTTGCAACTCCATTCCAATAATCAAATGGTGTTGAAGATAATGTTGTCATGAAAACACCAATCATCATATCGAAATCATTATTAAATCGTCTGTTATCAAATAGAGAGTTATCAGGGAAATCAGGAGTAATATTTACACCGATTTCTTCAGCGTCACCTGCAATAGATCTGATAGCTTCCATCCAATCTGTCCAGCCACTTGGAACCATAATTTTTAATTCAAGCTCATCACCGTTTGGCATTTCTCTCCAGCCATCACCATCAGCGTCAACATATCCTGCTTCATCAAGCATTTCTTCTGATTTTTCAGGATCATAACTGAATCCATGCTCTTCTACTACTTCTTCGTCAATGTAAGCTTCCCAACCTTCACCAAATAAACCGGTTGGATTAGCTGCTTTTACAAGGCCACCATACACACGCTCTACAATGGTTTCTTGATTAACCATAAAGGCCATTGCTCTTCTAAACTGAGTATCATCCATTGGCTCTTTGTTAGAATTCATATACATCAGGGCAGTATTCCAGGAAAGCATATAAGGTTCTTCTTCATACCAGGTTTTTAGACCAAACTGATCTTTAACTCTCTGAATTCCCGGAATAAAGTTATTACTTAAATCTAGCTCACCTTTCATTAACATACCCATTACAATATTATTACTCTGGTTTACAAGGTCAACAAGATATTTAGGTTTGGGTTGACCGTATACATCATTACCCCACCAATCATCATTTCTTCTCCAGACCATTCTATCCTGTCCGGCTTCTCTAGCCTCATAAGAACCTGTACCTACAGGATCTTTCATAGTTTTGGTAATCAATTCATCAGAAGGAATCTCACTCCAGATATGCTCAGGAATTATATAACGCTCATATAATTCTGCATCCCATTCTGCATAGCGAGGTTCACTAAATGTAAATCTAACTGTATAATCATCTTCAGCTTCTGCAGATTCGAGCCATTCCCAGATTGGGGAATAGAAAACATCATTGTCTTTGGCTAGTTCATAAGTAAAGACAACATCTTCGGCATTAAATTCTTCGCCATCTGTCCAGTTAATGCCTTCTCTTAAATTAAGAACATATTCGTCTTCACTTACCCATTCTCCGCTTTCTGCTAACCATGGCTTATATTCATCCTTAATCGGATTATAGGAGAACATTGTCTCATAAACTAAGCCACCAGTACCTGGAGTAGGGTTAGGAATTAAAATGTTCCAGGTTGAGGGAGGTCCCCACATTGCTCCGGAAACTACTAATGTCTCTTCGCGCTCAAGATCTTCAACCGGATCAATATTTTCTTGAGCCATAACAGCAGAAGATAAACTTAAAAGAATAACTAATGCCGCCAAAATAAAAACTTTTGATCTTAAATTAACCATTAATAAACACCCCTTTAAATTATTTTGTAATGAAAATTCCACTCTCCTTTTTTCTTAAGGGATTATTTGGTTATAAAAAGTATGAGTGGCGAAATTTTAGCTGTTTTGTGAATCTTAATTAAATTATTAAATCTAATTCCAAAAAATAGTTGGAGATTCAGTCAAAACTGCGCTAAAATTCACTAAAACGATTTCTTAAGTTAATTATAGCGCAAATTTGCAGACAATTCAAGCTAATTTTTATATTTTTTTATTAAAATTGTGAAATAATTAACTGTATTATACTTCCAGTTATTAAGCTGCACTCAGCAGTATATTGAAATACTATTTTTTGAATTCCTTCACTAATTATATTCGTCAAAAATATCTCTTTTCCTTCAAATTAACTAAATTTAAAGAAAAAACAGAAAATTTGATCTGATCTTTTTTTTAAAATTTACATTTAGGACATTTTTACTTTCGCTAAAACATCAAAAAACCCGGCAATTAATACCGGGTTTTTTTGATAGAATTAACTACTTATTCAATAGATTCAATCCCAATTAATGTTGGTAAATATCTATAATCAGGAAAACCAAACGCATTATCTTCGGTCGGCCAATTTCCCCAATAATTACTTGTTGCCTGAGCCCAACGCCCATTATGCCAGAGGGGTACTGCAGGCATATCTTTTAAGAGTATTTCCTGAATATTGGAAGCTATTTCCTGTTTTTCTGATTCATCACGGGTCATATTAAAATCATCAATCAGATCAAATAATTCAGGATTATCATAAGAACCCCAATTACCATTTGTGATTTGTTCACCATCAATATTCTTATTAGCTACTCCAAACCAGTAATTAAATGGTGTAGAAGTTAAAGTAGTCTGGAAATGAGCAAAAATCATATCAAAATCCCTATTGAATCTTTTATGGTGAAATAAGGAGGAATCCGGGTAGTTTGGTATGATATTAACATTAATTTCTGCAGCACTTTCTGAAACTACTCGAACTGCTGACATCCAGTCAGACCAGCCGCTGGGAACAATTAATTCTAATTCCAGAGGATCTCCATTTGGCAGCTGTCTCCAGCCATCACCATTAGCATCTACATAACCTGCAGCATCTAAGATTGCTTCTGCTCTCTCAGGATCATAATTAAATCCATATTCGTCTACAACATCCTGATCAAGATATTCTAACCAACCTTCTCCAAATAAACCAGTAGGATTCGCTGCTCTTACTAAACCACCGTAGACACGATCTACGATAGTATCTGTATTTACCATATAAGCCATTGCTTTTCTAAATTCTACATCGTCCATTGGTTCTTTTAATGTGTTCATATACATATTTACAGTGTTCCAGGAAAGCATATAAGGCTCATCTTGATACCAGGTTAATAAATCAAACTGATCTTTAATTCTTTCAATACCGGGTAAGAAATTAAGACTTAAATCTACTTCACCTTTCATTAACATTCCCATTACTACATTGTTGCTCTGATTTACAAGATCAACAATATATTTTGGTTCTGGTTGACCATGTACATCATTACCCCACCAGTCATCATTTCTTCTCCAGACCATTCTATCTGATCCAGCCTCATGATAGGTATAAGCACCAGTACCCACCGGGTCTTCCATTGTTTTAGTTAGCATTTCATCTGCAGGAACTTCAGACCAGATATGCTCTGGAATAATATAACGCTGATAAAGTTCAGAATCCCATTCTGCATAATGAGGATCATCAAATGTAAATCTTACTGTTAAATTATCTTCAGCTTCAACAGACTCCATCCAATCCCAGATTCTGGAATATAAAATTTCATTTTCCTGTGCTAATTCATAAGTAAAAACAAGATCTTCAGCATTCAGTTCTTCACCATCATGCCAGGTAATTCCTTCTCTTAACTTAATTACATACTCATCTTCTGATACCCATTCTCCGCTTTCTGCTAACCAGGGTATATATTCATTTGTGGTTGGATTATATAAAAACATTGATTCATAAACATAACCACCGGTTCCTGGAGTAGGATTGGGATTTAAAATATTCCAGGTTGATGGAGGTCCCCACATTGCTCCAGTTACCACAATAGTTTCTTCTCTTTCGAGATCTCCAGTTAGATCAATATCCTCTTGAGCTAAAACTGCAGAAGATAGAGATAAAGTTAATAAAATAACTAAAGCCGTCAAAATAAAAATATTAAACCTTGAATTAATCATTAATAAACACCCCTTTAAATTATTTTATGATGCAAAATGTCACTTTTTTTTGCCTTAAGGGCTTATAAACTTATACAAAATGGAAGTGATCAAATTTTATTTTTTTATTATTCAGACATTTTTACCAAATCTTACTAAATCGTTTTCTTTATTAATATCATTATACTATGAATTTACAGACAATTCAAGTTTATTTTCAGAAAAGTGTTAATTTTTTGTGGGTGCAGAAAAAAACCTCCCTGTAGATTGTCTATTTTTGAATCTTAGACAATCTGCTAGGGAGGTATAATATCAGATTATTTATTATTTTAGCTGACTCAAATCAAATGGTGTTTCCTGATAAACATAATAGTTGAGCCAGTTGACAAACAATAAATTAGCATGACTGCGCCAGCGCATAATAATTTCTTTATCTGGATCATCATCTTTATAATAATTTTTAGGTGGATCAATTGCCATTCCTTTATTGATATCTCTTAAGTATTCAGCCTCCAAACTTTCGCGGTCATATTCAGAATGACCTGTTGCAAATACCTGCCTCCCGTTTTTACTGGCAGCAAGATAAATGCCTGATTCTTCTGACTCCGAAAGAATTTCTAATCCATCTACTTTTTCTAAATCTTTTCTTCTAATTTCTGTATGCCGGGAATGGGGAACATAAAATAGATCATCAAAGCCGCGCATCAATTTAACATGTTTTTTAGTCTTATAATGAGGAAAAACTCCAAACATCTTTTCATCTAAGGGGTATTTATCTATCCCATAATGATGATAAAGTCCGGCCTGACTTCCCCAGCAGATATGAAGGGTAGAATAAACATGATGCAGACTCCAGTCCATAATTTTCTGAAGTTCATCCCAGTAATCGACCTCTTCAAAGTCTAAAGTTTCAATCGGTGCTCCAGTGATGATCATCCCATCATAATTATTATCTTTAATTTCATCAAAGGTGTTGTAAAATTTAATCAGATGCTCCTCAGAAGTATTTTTTGAATTATGACTGGCAGGATGCATCAGATCAACATCCACCTGCAGCGGGGAGTTACCAATTAAACGCAAAATTTGAGTTTCCGTCTTTATTTTTGTCGGCATCAAATTTAAGATCAGGATTTCTAAAGAACGAATATCCTGATGAGTTGCTCGTGATTCCTTCATTACAAATATATTTTCATTTTCAAGGGTTTCGACTGCTGGTAATTCGTCCTGTATTTTAATAGGCATTTTTTCTCACTCCTGGCTTCTTAGTTTTGAGCTGCAGCTAGAGCCTGATCTAAATCTGCCTTAAGATCCTCTATAGCTTCTATTCCGATTGACAGTCTGATTAACTCCGGGGAAATTCCAGTTTTCTTTAAGTCTTCGTCACTCAGCTGCTGATGAGTTGTGCTTGCCGGATGAATGGCAAGTGACTTGGCATCCCCAACATTGGCTAAATGGAGAAACAATTGCAGCTCGTTAATGAATTTCTCTGCCGCTTCTTTTCCTCCTTTAATACCAAAAGCAATCATGCCCCCATTTCCATTTTCTAAATATTTTTGAGCATTTTGATGTGAATCATGACTCTTTAAGCCGGGATAACTAACCCAGTCTACTCGCTGATCAGCTTCTAAATATTCTGCTACTGCCTGAGCATTTTCTGAGTGGCGCTGCATTCTTAAGCCTAATGTTTCAAGACCGGTGATTGTTAAAAATGAATTAAAAGGGCTTGGTGCACTGCCTAAATCTCTTAAAAGCTGAACTCTGGCTTTGGTAATAAAAGCAGCTTCTCCAAACTCTTCCTGGAATTTAACTCCGTGATAACTTGGATCAGGTTCAACCAGTCCCGGAAATCTGCCGGTATCCCAGTCGAAATTACCGCTGTCAACAATTACTCCTCCAATTGAGTTACCATGACCTGCTATGTATTTAGTGGTCGAATGAACTACAATATCTGCACCATGTTCAAAAGGGCGGCAGATATAAGGAGAAGCAAAAGTATTATCAACGATCAGCGGTACTCCCGCCTCATGAGCTATTTCTGCCAGTCTCTCAAAATCAGGTACGCTCAAAGCAGGATTACCAATTGTTTCCACATATAAGGCTTTGGTCTGCTCATTAATTGCTGCCTTAAAGCTTTCCGGATCCTCAGAATCAACAAAGCTGACATCTATCCCCATATTTTTAAAGGTGTGTTTAAATAAATTATGAGTACCACCATAAATTGAGCTGCCGCTGACTAAATGATCGCCATTATTACAGATGGTTAAAAGGGCAATCACCTCTGCTGCCTGACCTGAAGATACTGCTAAAGCTCCAACTCCCCCTTCCAGAGCAGCAATTCTTTTTTCCAGAACAGAATTGGTTGGATTCTGAATTCTGGTGTAAATATCACCGGCTTCTTTTAAAGCAAATAAATCTGCCGCATGTTCAGTGTCATCAAATAAATAAGATGTTGTCTGGTAAATAGGAACTGCTGCTGATTTTTTGTTTTTGTCTGGATCATAACCTGCATGTAAGGCTAAAGTATCAAATTTTAATGTCATTTAATTTTCCTCCTCTAATTTTCTCTACTCTTATTTCAACAATAAAAATTAGTAATTACTCTAAATCTACTACTTCCGTTAAAAGTAATAAAAGCTCTTAAAAACAAAAATCCCACTTCCTTAAAAGTAGGAGTGGGTAGTTTACTTACTCCTTATCTCTCAGGAATATTCCTGCTGGAATTAGCACCGGGCAGCAGCTAACTGCTGGTTGCTGGGTTTCAAAGGGCCAGTCCCTCCACCTCTCGCGATAAGTTTTATTGTTTTTTATAACTCTAACATAGATAAATATTTCTGTCAAGAAAAAATTACTGAAAAAAAGCAGTCACTTCTTGATAATTTACCAGTTCAAATAATCAAAAAAGTCATCTCCAGGAATTATATCACCCAGAATTACTGCTTTTTTGGCTCCTGTAGCTGCAGGTACATTATTATTTCTGCCTTTGAGTGTCTGATAACCGAGCACAGCAAAAGCTGCTGCCTCTTTAGCTTCACTGCTCTGAGCTATGTCTTCAAGAGTCAAAACCTGAATTTCTGCTGCAATATTTTGCTGACTTAATTCTCTAATTTTAGCAACTAAAAATTTATTATAGCTGCCTCCACCAGAAATAATAATTTCATCAATCTGAGAACCCAAAAATCTCTGATAAGAATCAACTACCACTTCTGCTGTAAAAGCTGTGATTGTCGCAATAATATCATTTGCCTCCAAATTATTTTGCTGGGCCAGCTCAATTATTTCCCGAGCATAACTTTCCCCAAAATCTTGGCGGCCTGAGCTTTTAGGAATATCTTTGCTGATAAATGGATGTTCCAGCATAAAATTTAATAGTTTTTGATCTATTTTGCCCTGAGCTGCCATCTGACCATCTTTGTCATAATCAAACTGATTCTCTGTTAAAATTTTAACTGCATAATCGATCAGCATATTGCCAGGCCCATTATCACTGCCCTTAATTTCTTTAAATTCAGCTGCAGCAGGTAAATAAGTAAAATTGGCTATACCTCCAATATTCTGCAGCACCCGATTTTTAGTCGGAGAAGTATATAATAGGTGGTCCACATAGGGAATTAAAGGAGCTCCTTCTCCTCCTGCTGCCAGATCACGCATCCTGAAGTTGCAGACTGTAGTTATACTTGTTTTTTGAGCGATAACTGCTCCGGATCCGATTTGTAAAGTAGCAATCTTATTTTTATCCCTTACATTATGATAAATTGTCTGGCCGTGAGAGGCAATTAAATCAATCTCCCGGACAGAATAGCTGCTATCTTTTAAAAGCTCAAAAACTGCCTCCACAAATTTAGCGGCCAGTTCTATATTTAATTCTGCAATAGCCTGAACTCGACTTTTTTCGGGATCTGCAGCCTTAAATATTTTTTCTTTAAAAATTTTCTGATAGGGCAGTGAAATAAAGTCAACTATCTCAACTGAGAGACTCTCATCCTGTTCCTCAATCCTGACTAAGGCTGCATCTATACCATCAACTGAGGTCCCTGACATTAATCCAATTACATTTTTGCTCATAATTTATTTAATAGGCTATAAATTAACTTACCTATTAAAATCCACCTCCTATTTAACTGTCACCGGCAGCTCTCCTTCAGCCTCAATTTTACCTAAAATAAAATCTGCAGCCGCTTTCTGATTAAAGGGACTGTAATCATAAGTTGTAATAAAAGCCTGAGTTTTATTAAGCAGCTGATAGTCATAAGGATTACGCAGTGCAAGCACTGCCACTTTATTATTTTCAGCCAGTTTTTCTGCCAGTGCTGCCTGAGCCTTATTAACCGCTGCATTATAGGTGCAGACAATAATCAAATCACTTTTTTCTATTTTTTTCTGTTCTTTTTCTGTTAGCTGATTACTTTTTTGCAGCCTAAAGTGCTCAAAATTTTCAATTTCCTGCCTTAAATAGTTAACAAATAAGTTGCTTTTTTCGCCTTCATCTTCTGCTAGAGAAACTCTTCCCATCTCAAAATCAATTACAGCTACTTTCTTTGCTTTAACATTTTCTACTGGAAAAACATTTTCATTTTTAACTAAAGTCAGTGCTTTTTCTGCAAGTTGTTGAGCAAGTTTTTGATGGCTTTTTAAATCAATTTTAGCTGGATCAGCCTCTTCTACCTGCATTAGATTAATTCTTTTAGCCTTAAGAGTAAGTATTCTTTTTACAGATTGATCAATCCTTTTTTCACTTATTCTACCCGATTTAACAGCCTCAATCACAGCCTCAATTGCATTTTTTTGACGCTGAAAACTGTGTGAAACTAAAACTGTATCACTACCAGCTTCAATAGTTCTGACCGCTCCCTCTAAAGTGCCAAAGGTCTTAATTATAGCCTTCATCTCCATACAGTCTGTAATAACTAAACCCTCAAATTTTAATTCTTCTCTTAAAAGCTCAGTTAAGACCGCTCTTGATAAGGTAGCTGGAATGCCCTCTTCTTTTTCGATTGCTGGAAAATAGACATGAGCTGTCATTATGCTGTCCACACCAGCCTCAATTGCTTTTTCAAAGGGATATAATTCCACCCTGTCCAGTCTTGAGCGCTGATGCTTGATAATCGGCAGATCAAGGTGAGAATCTGTATCTGTATCCCCATGGCCGGGAAAATGCTTGGCCGTAGCTGTAACTCCTTCTGACTGCAGGCCTTTGATATAGGCTGCTCCCAGTTCAGCCACCAGCTCGGGATCTTCACCAAAAGAGCGAATACCAATTACCGGATTTGCTGGATTATTATTGACATCAAGCACAGGCGCCAGATTAACATTGATCCCTAAATTTTTAAGTTCAGCTGCTGTAGCTTGAGCTACCTTTTCAGTTAAATCCTGAT
Organism: Halanaerobium sp.; assembly: GCA_046260625.1. GTDB lineage: Bacteria > Bacillota > Halanaerobiia > Halanaerobiales > Halanaerobiaceae > Halanaerobium. Next base: position 11,049 of record JBHEOV010000054.1, read on the forward strand.
CATTAGCTGCTCCCAGGGCCATATTCCCGGGGAAATGAGTTGCTCCTTTTAATCTGGTAACTGCTCCACCTTCCTGATCAGCAGAAATAAAAAGTGGAATCTCTGCTCCTGAATTTAAAGCCAGCTGCTGTAGTTTATTTGAGAGTTCTGCAGTCTGAGCAGGATTTTCTATATTTCTGCTAAAATAAATAACTCCTCCCACATGATAATTTTCGATCATAGCTTTAACTTGATCACTGACTGCTGGAGTTGAAAAACCAATCTGAAATAACTGACCCACTTTTTCTTCTAAAGACATAGCAGCAATTTTCTTATCCATTAAATATTCCACTCCTCTTTTAATCCCTGTAATTATAAAATTTTCTTCTTCAAAATCTTCTGCCTGAACTGGAAAAGTTATTAAAATTAGTATAAGTATTAAATACACAATTAATTTTTTTGGCATCAACCTATCCCTTCAGAAAATTATTTATTTTAATTGTTCTTTTTTAACTCCTCTAAAGCAAAAAAGACTGCTCCATAGGCTGCTGAATATTTTGGTCTTAGTGTCTGCAGATCATAATTTTCTTTTAAATAGTTTTTAAATAAATTTAAAAAATAACTGCTTTTAAATAGACCGCCGACTGCAAAAATTTTATTTTCCTGATAATCCAGTCTTTTGGTTAAAGAATTAGCAAGTAAACTGAGCTCAGATAAAGCTTCTTCAATTATTTCTGCCGCAATTTTATCTCCATTTTCAGCAAGCTCCATTATTTTAGGAGTTAGTGCTGCAATTTCACGCCTTGGTAATTCATTTCCATAAATGAAAGGTATCAGTTCCTGCAGACTGTCCAAATTAAAATAGTCAATTATTAAAGCTTCTAATTTAGTCGCTTCAGCTCTATTTTCATTTGCCTTAACTGTTTTTTTAATGGCTTCCAGAGCAATCCAGAATCCACTGCCTTCATCTCCAATTAGTGGACCCCAGCCACCACTTCTAATTTTATGACCTGATTTTTTTAAGCCATAAGCAATTGAACCTGTACCGGCAATTAGAACTATTCCGGCTTCTCCGCCAGTGGCTCCTAAAAATGCTGTCTGGGCATCATCAGTTATAAAAAATTCAGTCTCAATAAGCTGATTCAATTCTTTTCTAAGCTTAATTTTATCATTTTCTCGGCCGGCTCCAGCGATCCCCAGTCCAATCACTGATAATTTGCTGATACCTGCTTTAGCTTTTGCCTCATCCAGTGCACTTTTTATTTCCTGACAGGCTTTTTTTAGACCTACAACCTGATAATTGGCCGGACCCGTTTGAGCTCTAGTAATAATAGTACTGCTTTCGGAGTCAACAATTATACATTCTGTTTTACTACCGCCAGCATCTATACCCGCTGTTAACATTTAATCACCTCTATTTTAACATTTAATTTATAACTGCTGCAATTAAATTATGCAGTCTTGGTCTTAAAGAAATAATATCCACATTATCTCGACTGGGATGGACTCTATTTGTTAAAAATACTACTCCCAGTTTAAGTTTAGGATCAATCCAGATTGAAGTCCCAGTAAAACCAGTATGTCCAAAGGCTTTATCGGAAAATAATATACCTCCTGAAGAACGGAAATTATTAATTAAATCCCAGCCTAAAGCTCGATTTTGCTTTAAATTTTCAGTCCAATTTTTAGTCATTGTTTTAACTGTTAATTGACTCAATATTTTTTTGTCATTATAAGTTCCCTTATTCAATAACATTCTCACAAATTTGCTTAAATCTCTTAGATTAGAAAAAAGACCTGCATGCCCGCTTATTTCGCCTAAGGCATAACAGTTTTCGTCATGAACCTCACCCACAATCATTTTATCTCTATAGCTGCAGTATTCTGTAGCAGCAATCATATTTTTACTGATTCCTTCAAGATTAGCCAGCGGTTTATAGGCTGTATTCTGCATATTTAACGGCTTAAAAATCTGATTCTGACTGAACTGATTTAAATCTTGACCTGAGACCCGCTGAACTAACTC
>JBHEOV010000054.1:13063-13493 GCA_046260625.1 Halanaerobium sp.
ACCAATTCTCCCAGTAAAATAAAATTGGGATCACTGTAATTGACAACTTCTCCTATTTCATTTTCTAAAGATAGATCTAAAATATATTTTATTTTCTGCTGATAATCGAGATCCTTATCCCAGAGTTTAACTATTGCCTGAAAACCTGAACTGTGTGTTAAAAGGTGATAAATTGTAATTTCTTCTTTATCAGCTGGCAGCTCTGGAAAATATTCTTTAAGATAATCATATAAATTAATTTTACCCATTTCAATTAATTTCATAATTGAAGATGTGGTAACAATAACTTTAGTTAAAGAAGCAAGTCCAAAAATAGTATCAAGCTGCATTTTTCTTGCTGAATCTGCAGGATATTTCTGAGCCATCCCGAAGTCCTTTTTATAAAGCATCTCCTCTGAGTTCATTATCCCCAGAACTGCCCCCGGAAAAG
>JBHEOV010000055.1:0-3767 GCA_046260625.1 Halanaerobium sp.
CTTTTGTACCTGATGTTACAGGTTATTTAAAGCGTTATGCCAAATTAGTCGGCTCAGCTTCTAAAGGTGCAGTCCTTGATTAAAGTTAAAATAGTGTTAAAATGTAATAAATATCTAATCAATTAAAGATATTTTAAAAAAATGATTGATAAAAGCATTAAAATTTAGTATAGTAAATATAAATAGAATATTAAATGAAGTTAGGAGAATAAAAGTAGTAGAGAAGGGTCGGCTTCATTTAAGAATTTTATAAATTGAGAAGATAAAAAGCAGTTATATTTTAGCTGCTGGCTAGAAAAATCAGTAAACTGAAAATAGACTTCTGTTTAATACTCAAAAGGAAGTTTATTAAATTTTCAGATACTTCACTTCTCAGTTATAGGTTCTTAGATTATTTTCTGCCCTGGATAATTGTATTCAGGGCTATTTTCGTATCTATTTATAAGTATTCATTTTTCAAAATCACAGCGGAGGTGAATTTATGCCAAAATTAAATGGTGGAGAAATAATAATTGAATCACTAAAGAAAGAAAATGTTGATGTAATATTTGGCTATCCCGGAGGTGCTGTAATCAATCTCTATGATGCCTTATATAACTCAAATATAAAACATTATTTAGGCAGACACGAACAGGGAGTTGTGCACGCAGCTGACGGTTATGCCCGCTCAAGCGGTAAAGTTGGAGTTTGTATTGCTACTTCTGGACCGGGAGGAACTAATCTGGTTACAGGACTGGCTAATGCTCAGATGGACTCGATTCCAATAGTTGCTTTTACAGGTCAGGTTCCGAGCTCCTTAATTGGCAAGGATGCTTTTCAGGAAGCTGATATAACAGGTATTTCCTTACCGATAACCAAACATAACTTTTTGGTAACTGATATCAAGGATCTGGCAAGAACTATTAAAGAGGCATTCTATATTGCCCGCACAGGTAGACCGGGACCGGTACTGATTGATTTAGCTAAAGATGTAACTCAGGCTCTAGCAGAATTTAATTATCCGGATCAGGTTGATCTACCGGGCTATAAGCCTACTTTTGAAGGTCATAAACTGCAGATTAATAAGGCGGCCAAGGCAATCAATAATGCCAAAAGACCACTTTTATATGTCGGTGGAGGAGCAATTATTTCCGGTGCCCAGGCAGAAATTAAAGAAATGGTGGAAAAAGCAAAAATACCGATCACCACAACTTTAATGGCTTTAGGAATTTATCCTGAAGATCAGGATCTGGCTTTAGAGATGCTTGGAATGCACGGTACCCAGTATGCTAATAAGGCAACCTTAGAGACTGATCTGGTAATTGCAGTTGGAGCCCGTTTTGATGATCGGGTAACCGGTAAACTGGATGAATTTATTTCTCAGGCAGAGATTATTCAGATTGATATTGACCCGGCAGAAATCGGGAAAAATCTTGAGGTAGAGATCCCAATTGTCGGTGATGTTAAAAATGTACTGCAGGAACTGCTTCCTTATATAGAAGCAAAGGAAAATGGTCCCTGGCAGCAGCGGATCAAAGAGCTTAAAGAAAAATATCCACTCAAATATGAGGATGACGGCTCAGAGATAATTAAACCACAGTATTTAATGGAAGAAATCGATAAATATACAGGTGGAGATGCTACAATAGTAACTGAAGTTGGACAGCATCAGATGTGGGCAGCTCAGTTCCATAAGTATAAAAAACCGCGACAGTTTATTACTTCAGGTGGTTTAGGTACCATGGGTTATGGACTGCCGGCAGCAATTGGAGCTCAAATTGGTCATCCGGAAGAAAAAGTTGTGCTGATTGCAGGTGACGGCAGTATTCAGATGAATATTCAGGAACTCGGTACTGCTCAGGCCTATAATATTCCGATTAAGATCATTATCTTTAATAATAAATATCTGGGAATGGTCAGACAGTGGCAGGAATTCTTTTATGAAAAAAGATATTCTTCAACTAAGATTCCGGCACCCGACTTTGTTAAAATGGGTGAGGCCTATGGAATCTGGGCTAAGAGTGTTCAGAAAAAGTCAGATCTTGATCAGGCTCTTAAAGAAGCCATGGAACACGATGGACCGGCTATTTTGGATGTCCACATTCCAGAAGAAGAAAATGTCTATCCAATGGTACCAGCAGGTGCCGGCTTAAAAGATATGATAGGAGGATAAATTATGACACATATTTTATCAGTTTCCGTACTTAATAAGCCCGGTGTTTTAACCAGAATTGCCGGACTCTTTAGTCGGCGGAATTTCAATATTGAAAGCTTAAATGTTGGTAAAACTGAAAATCCAGAGATTTCTCGGATGACAATTGTGGTTAATGGTGACGAAAAAGTATTAGAGCAGGTTACCAAACAGCTGCATAAGCTGATTAATGTTTTAAAAATTACCGAGCTTGATAAATCAGCAATTGTGGAGCGCGATTTAATTCTAATTAGAGTTAAATGCACCCGCAAGCAGCGCACAGAAATTATTCAGATTGCTGATACATTTAGAGCTCAGATTGTTGATGTGGCACCTGACAGCTTAATGATTGAGGCTACAGGTACCGAAGATAAACTGGAAGCTCTAACAGAATTATTGAGGGATTTCGGCATTGCAGAATTTGTTAGAACAGGAACAGTGGCCTTAAATAGAGGCCAGGCCAATAATTAAATTATAAGAACATAAAAGGAGAAGATAAGAATGGAAATATATTACGATAAAGATGCAGACTTAAAGTACTTAGAGGATAAAGTAGTAGCAGTTATAGGTTATGGTAGTCAGGGACACGCTCAGGCTCAGAACCTAAAAGAAAGTGGAGTTAATGTCATTGTTGGTTTAAGAAAAGAAAGCTCCAGCTGGCCGGTTGCAGAAGAGGATGGACTTGATGTTTATACAACAGCTGAAGCAGCAAAAAAAGCAGATATAGTACAGATTTTAATTCCTGATATGAAACAGGCTTCAGTTTTTAAAAGTGATATTGAGCCCAACTTAGAAGACGGTAATGCCTTAGTTTTCTCTCACGGTTTAAATATTCATTATGATCAGATTGTACCTCAGAAAAATGTTGATGTCTTTATGGTAGCGCCCAAGTCGCCAGGGCATTTAGTTAGAAGATTATATGTTGATGGTAAGGGTGTTCCTGGACTCTTAGCAGTTTATCAGGATTACACAGCTAAGGCTTATGATTTAGGTTTAGCTTATGCTAAGGGAATTGGCTGTACTCACGCTGGAGTTATCGAAACTACATTTAAAGAAGAGACCGAAACTGATCTCTTTGGTGAGCAGGCAGTTTTATGTGGAGGAACAACAGCTTTAGTTAAGGCAGGTTTTGAAACTCTAGTCGAAGCAGGCTACCAGCCAGAAATCGCCTATTTTGAGGTTTTAAATGAGCTGAAATTAATTGTTGATCTGATGTTTGAAGGTGGAATTTCTAACATGCGTGCTTCTATTTCTGATACAGCTCAGTATGGAGATTTAGTTTCCGGCCCAAGAGTAATTGACGAGCATGTTAAAGAAAATATGGAAGCAGTATTAAAAGATATTCAGACCGGTAAATTTACCCGGGAATGGATTTTAGAAAATCAGGCAAATCGTCCTGTATTTAATTCCTTAACTGAAAAAGATGAAAATTCTCAGATAGAAGCAGTAGGTAAAAAATTGAGAGATATGATGTCCTGGATTGACTAACTTAAAAGGGCAGATTAAAGGTGGTGTAAGATAATGGCAAATGTAAAAATATTTGATACAACATTAAGAGATGGTGAGCAGTCTCCGGGAGTTACTCTAATTCCGGAGG
>JBHEOV010000055.1:3902-4381 GCA_046260625.1 Halanaerobium sp.
AGCCTGGGAAGCTGTGCGGGATGCAGAGAATCCACGGATTCATGTTTTTATCGCCTCTTCTCCTATTCATCTGGAATATAAGCTGCAGATGACAGAAGATGAGGTTTTAAATAATGCTGTAGAAGCAGTTAAATATGCAGCGCAGTATACAGATAATATTGAGTTTTCTGCTGAAGATGCTTCCCGCAGTGATGTAGATTTTCTGGCCCGCCTTTTTGAAGCAGTTATCGAGGCTGGAGCCAAAGTAATTAATATTCCAGATACGGTTGGTTATGCTGTCCCTTCTGAATTTGGACAACTGATCAAAGATATAAGAGAAAAAACACCCAATATTTCTAAGGCAGAAATCAGTGTTCACTGTCACAATGATTTAGGACTGGCAGTTGCCAATTCACTGGCAGCAATAGAAAATGGAGCCCAACAGGTTGAGGTTTCTGTGAATGGTATTGGAGAGCGGGCTGGTAATGCGGCTTTAGAAG
>JBHEOV010000055.1:4391-4644 GCA_046260625.1 Halanaerobium sp.
ATATAACTCAGGATACAACTCAAATTGCAAGGCTTTCTAAACTGGTTGCTAATTCTACCGGTATTTCACTGCAGGCCAATAAGGCAATAGTTGGAGCAAATGCCTTTGCACATGAGGCAGGAATCCATCAGGATGGTGTGATTAAGGAAAGAACTACCTATGAGATTATGGACGCTAAAACAATCGGTCTCGACCACAATAAACTGGTCTTAGGTAAACATTCCGGGCGCCATGCCCTTAAGGATTTCTTAGA